>SBFU01000451.1 GCA_006227785.1 Burkholderiales bacterium | reverse complement strand
CCCGCAGATCCTGGTCAGCGACATCCGCATGCCGGGGGGTTCCGGTCTGGACCTGCTGGACAAGGTCAAGGAACGGCTGCCAGGACTGCCCGTGATCATCATGACCGCGTTTTCCGATCTGGACAGCGCGGTGTCGGCCTTTCAGGGCGGTGCCTTCGAATACCTGCCCAAGCCGTTCGACCTGCCCAAGGCGATTGAGCTGATCCACCGCGCGGTGGAGGAAAGCCAGCGCGAAGAGGTGTCCCAGGAGACCATCAGCGCGGCCCCCGAGATGCTGGGCCAGGCGCCGGCCATGCAGGACGTGTTCCGCGCCATCGGCCGCCTGAGCCAGAGCAACGTCACCGTGCTGATCACCGGCGAGTCCGGTTCGGGCAAGGAGCTGGTGGCCCGGGCCCTGCACAAGCACTCGCCGCGTTCCGGTGGACCGTTTGTGGCCATCAACACCGCGGCCATTCCCAAGGACCTGCTGGAGTCCGAGCTGTTCGGGCACGAGCGGGGTGCCTTCACCGGCGCCCAGACCATGCGCCGTGGTCGTTTCGAGCAGGCCGAAGGCGGCACCCTGTTTCTGGACGAGATCGGCGACATGCCGTTCGACCTGCAGACACGTCTGCTGCGCGTGCTGTCCGACGGGCACTTCTACCGCGTCGGGGGCCACAGTGCGGTCAAGGCCAACGTGCGTGTGATCGCAGCCACGCACCAGAATCTGGAGCAGCGGGTGAAGGAGGGCGGATTCCGCGAAGACCTGTTCCACCGGCTCAACGTCATCCGTCTGCGGCTGCCGGCCTTGCGCGAGCGACGCGAAGACGTGCCCATGCTCACGCGTTACTTCCTGCAGCAGAGCGCCAAGCAGCTGGGCGTGGAGCCCAAGCGCATCGCCGATGCCGCGCTGCAGCTGCTGTGCGGTTTCGACTTTCCCGGCAACGTGCGGCAACTGGAAAACGTCTGCCACTGGCTCACCGTGATGGCACCGGCGCAGGTGATCGACGTGAAGGACCTGCCGCCTGAGGTGCTGTCCGGCTCGGGTGTTCCGATCCAGCCGGCGCCAGCGGTGATGCCGCCCGTGGCAACGCCATCGCAGACTGCGAGCGTCGCGGTTGAACCCGAAGCGTCTCCCCCGGTGGAGGCACCCCGCCCCGTGGAGCCGTCACCCGCCTGGGAAAGCCATCAGACGCCCACACCGTCGCCCGCCGCGGTGGCGCTGAACCCTGAGCCGGGTGTGTCGGTGTCGCCCTGGGACGCCGGCCTGCAGGCCGAGGCCCGCAGCCTGCTGGAGTCGGGGCGGACCGATGTGTGGGATGCGCTCACCCAGCGCTTCGAGACCACGCTGATCCAGACCGCGCTGGCCTACACACGGGGGCGTCGCATCGAGGCGGCGCAGAAGCTGGGCATCGGACGCAACACCATCACCCGCAAGATCCAGGAACTGAACCTGGAGTGATGCGCTGCGGCGCTGGCGTTCAGTCGAGCGTCAGCACCACCGGGGCGTGGTCGCTGGGTTGCTTGTTCTTGCGCGGCGCGCGGTCGATGGTGCAGGCGCTGGCGCGTGCCTTGAGAGCGTCGCTGACCAGAATGTGGTCGATGCGCAGGCCCCGGTTCTTCTGGAAGCCCAGCATGCGGTAGTCCCACCAGCTGAAGGTCTTGGGTGGGTGCTCGAACAGCCGGTGGGCGTCGTGCAGCCCCAATGCGATCAGCGCCTGCAGCTGGGTCCGCTCTTCGGTTGTGCAGTGGATGGTCTCTCGCAGACCGTCCGGATCCCAGACATCGGCGTCATCGAAGGTGATGTTGTAGTCGCCCATGAGCACCAGCTGCGGATGGGCGGCCATCTCGGCGCGAACCCAGTCGCGCAGCGCGTCGAGCCAGCGCATCTTGTAGGCGAACTTGTCGCTGCCGGGCTCCTGTCCGTTGGGAAAGTAGGCGCCGATGACCCGGATGCCTTCAATGGTGGCGCACAGCACACGCGACTGCTCGTCCGCAAAGCCGGGGATGTTGCGGACCACGTCGGCCGCCGGCGTCTTGCTCAGCAGGGCCACGCCGTTGTAGGTCTTCTGCCCGAACCACTGGGCCTGGTAGCCCGCTTCGGTGAAGGCCTGGGCCGGGAACTTGTCGTCGGTGAGCTTGAGCTCCTGCAGGGCCAGCACGTCGACCGGGTTGGCTGCCAGCCATTCGAGCACCTGTGGCAGGCGAACGTTGAGCGAATTGATGTTCCAGGTGGCAAGCTTCATGGTGTGCGGGTGTAGGTGACAAAGGCAAAGGGCAGGCCGCTGGCGCTGGTGTGGGCTTCTCGCGAGGTGGCCTGCCATTCGGGCCCGAGCACGGGGGCGTGGGCGTCGCCTTCGAAGTCCTGGTCGATTTCGGTGACCACCACGCGCCTGGCCAGGGGCAGGGCCTGCGCGTAGATCTGGGCGCCACCGATCACCCAGGCGTCGGTGCCGGGCTCGCACAGGTCCTGGGCAGCCTCCAGCGTCCGTGCGACCCGGGCGCCTTCGGCAACAAAACCCGCGTCGCGGGACACCACGATGTTCGGGCGGCCGGGCAGGGGGCGGAACCGCGGTGGCAGCGACTCCCAGGTCTTGCGGCCCATGATGACCGGGCAGCCGAGGGTGGTGCGCTTGAAATGCGCCAGGTCTTCCGGCAGGTGCCAGGGCAGCTGGTTGTCCTTGCCGATGACGCCGTTGCGGGCGCGGGCGTAGATGAGGTTCAGGCGGGCAGCGGTGTTGTCGGTCATGCCCGCATTGTGCCGCGCGGCGGCATCAGCACACTGGCAATGGCGACCATCACGAACACCATGGCGAGCCAATCCTGCCAGTGGGGTACTTCGCCGACGATGACGGTGGCGCTGAGTGTGCCCACCAGCGGAATGGCCATGACGCTCATGGCGCTGGTGGCCGGCGGGAGGTCGCGCGCCATGCCGAACCAGATCAGCTGGGCCAGACCGTAGTTGACGAACACGCCGTAGATCAGGCTCAGCCACATGGGCAGGCTGAAGCGGGCCGGCTGTGGCACGGGCTCCAGGCCGATGGCCAGCGCCCACACCGCCAGGCTGCCCAGCAGCAGCATCCAGACGGTGACCACGAGAGGGGAAAGGGTCAGGTGGGCCCGGCGGAACATCAGCGTACCCAGCGCCCAGCAGATGGCGGCGCTGAGCATCCAGACCACCCCGGCGGGGCGGCCGGACAGGCGCAGCAGTTCGTGCCAGAGCAGCAGCCCCACCGCCAGCAGCGCGCAGACCACCGCCAGCCGCACCCGTGGCGTGATCCGTTCGCCGAAAAAGGCGGCGCCCAGCAGCACAGTGAAGATGGGCATGGTGAAGCCCAGGATGGCAGCACGGCCGGAGGCCAGTTCCTGCACACCGAAGATGGACATGGTGTGCCATCCCAGGATGTTGGGCAGGCCCAGCCAGACGATGGCCCCCCATTCGCGCCCCTGAGGGCGCATGCGCTCGCCCTTGGCCGCCACGAAGGCGAACAGCCAGAGACCGCCCAGCAGCATGGTGCTGGCGCGGAAGTACAGGGGCGAGAGCTCCTGCAGCGAGAGCTTCATCATGGGCCAGTTGACCCCCCACATGAGCGTGAGGGCCAGCAGCGCCCAGAGCCGGCGGCGCGAAATCACTGAAAGACCGTCAGACAGCGACGGGCGCCTTGATCGCCGGGTGGCATTCGTAGCCGACCACCTCGAAGTCCTCGTACGCGTAGTCGAAGATCGATGCCGGCTGGCGTTTGATGTTCAGCGTCGGGTAGGCGAAGGGCTGGCGCGCCAGCTGGGTTTGCACCTGCTCGACATGGTTGTCGTAGATGTGGCAGTCGCCACCGGTCCAGATGAAGTCGCCGACGTCCAGGTCGCACTGCTGGGCCAGCATGTGGGTCAGCAGTGCGTAGCTGGCGATGTTGAAGGGCACGCCCAGGAAGATGTCGGCGCTGCGCTGGTAGAGCTGGCAGGACAGCTTGCCTTTGCCGCCCGGTTCGGTGGCCGGCGCCACGTAGAACTGGAAGAAGGCGTGGCAGGGCATGAGCGCCATCTGGTCCAGGTCGGCCACGTTCCAGGCACTGACGATGATGCGGCGGCTGTCCGGGTTGGTCTTGAGCTGCTTGACGACCTCGCTGATCTGGTCAATGTGTCCGCCGCCAGGCTTGGGCCAGTTGCGCCACTGCACGCCGTAGACCGGGCCCAGGTCACCGTCTTCCCGGGCCCATTCGTCCCAGATGGTGCAGCCGCGTTCCTGCAGCCATTTCACGTTGGAATCGCCGCGCAGGAACCACAGCAGTTCCACGATGATGGCCTTGAGGAAGACCTTCTTGGTGGTCACCAGCGGGAAGCCCTCGTTCAGGTCGAAGCGCATCTGGTGGCCGAACACGCTGCGCGTGCCGGTGCCGGTGCGGTCGCCTTTGCGCACGCCGTGCTCGAACACATGGCGCATGAAGTCTTCGTATTGGGAGCGGATGGGGCGGGTGGTCATGGTCAGGGGCGAATGCGGTGTTGAACGTGATTGTGCCCGCGGTGCGAGGACGGCGTGCGTCACCTCAGGGCGGCAGCACCCGTCCCGGGTTGAGGGTGCCCCGGGGGTCCAGCGCCTGTTTGATCTGCTGCATCAGTGCCAGGGCCACCGGGTCTTTGTAGTGGGGCAGCTTGGCGGCCTTGAGGCTGCCGACGCCATGCTCGGCACTGATGGAGCCGCCATGCCGTTGCACCTGGTCGAACACCAGGGTGTTGACGCGTTCTTCCTGCTCGCGCAGGAAGGTGGCCGGATCGCCGCCCTCCGGGGCCTGCACGTTGTAGTGCAGGTTGCCATCGCCCAGGTGGCCGAAGTTGACCAGGCGCACGCCCGGAATCTCGCGCTGCAGCAGGGTGTCGGTCTGCTCGCAGAAAACCGGGATGCGCGAGACCGGGATGCTGATGTCGTGCTTGATGTTCAGGCCTTCTTCGGCCTGCGCCAGCGGAATGCTCTCGCGGATGTGCCAGAGCTGCCGGGCCTGCTGCAGGTTTTCCGCCACCACGGCATCGGTGACCAGCCCGTTTTCCATCGCCGATTCCAGCAGCTGTTCGAACTGACCGCGAGCATGGGCTTCCGATTCGCTGTCGCTGTTTTCGAGCAACACGCAGAAAGGCGTCTGCTGCCACAGCGGCACCCGCAACTGGGGCATGTGCCGGTCGACCAGGCTCAGGGCGAACTGGCCCATGGCCTCAAAACCGGTCAGGCCGGCCGCCAGTCGGCCCTGAGCCAGACCCAGCAGGGCCACGGCCGCATCCAGCGAAGGCACAGCGGCCCACGCCGTGAGCTGGCAGGCCGGGCGAGGGTGGAGCTTGAGCGTGGCGGCGGTGATGATGCCCAGCGTGCCCTCGCTGCCGATGAGCAGGTCGCGCAGGTCGTAGCCGGTGTTGTCCTTGCGCAGGCCGCTCAGGCCGTGCCAGACCTCGCCCTGCGCCGTCACCACCTCCAGCCCCAGGCAGAGCTCGCGGGCATTGCCGTAGCGCAGCACCTGGGTGCCGCCAGCGTTGGTGGCCAGGTTGCCACCGATGGTGCAGCTGCCTTCGGCGGCCAGCGAAAGGGGAAACAGCAAACCCGCCCGGTCGGCCGCCTCCTGCACCGCCTGCAGCACGCAGCCGGCTTCCACCGTCATCGTCAGGTTGGCTCGGTCGATGTCGCGGACGCGGTTCAGGCGCGTCAGGCTGAGCAGCACCTGCGTGCCACTGTCGTCCGGTACCGAACCCACCACCAGGCCGGTGTTGCCACCCTGGGGCACGATGCTGTGGCCGGCGGCGGCACAGACCTTCACCACCGCGGCCACTTCATCGGTGCTGCCCGGGCGGACCACGGCCAGTGCCCGGCCGTGGGCCCGCTTGCGCCAGTCCTGTTCCCAGGCCGACAGGTCGGTGCCTTGCTCGCGTGTCAGCACGTGGGCCGCGCCCACGATGCCGCGCAGTCGGTCGATCAGATGGGTCACGGTTTGGCGGTCGGCGTGGGGTCGGCCGGGGCGCCGGTTTCCAGCGCGTGGCGGGCGGCGTCGGCGGCCACCGCCTCCTTGCCGGCCGCCTTCAGGCGAACCCGCACATGCAGGGCACAGGCGACAAAGATCAGCACGCACAGCAGCACCTGGACGCCGGCCAGCACGGCCGACAGGCCACTGTCGCTGGTGGCGCGAACCACGCCCTCGGTGAAGTAGAGCCAGATCAGCAGGCTCAGCCAGCGGTAGGTGTACATGCGGTGCTTGAGCAGACCGGGCAGCGGCAGGGTCAGCGGCAGGACCTTGAGCACCAGCCATGACCCGCCCGGACGCAGGGGCGCCAGCCAGAGCTCCCAGGCCAGCCCGAGGGCAATCAGGGACAGCAGGCTGCCGACCGCCAGGGCGCGGGTGAACTGCACGGCGGCGGCGGGGGAGGAGGTGGAGGACATGGGTGAAGTGACAGACATCAGGGGTCGATGCGGATGGTGGCGCTTTGGCGCCGATCGACCGGGCTCGCAGTCGTGGGATGATACCGGCATGAGCCTGATCGAACGCCTGCGGGCGCTGGAAACCCTGCTTCGCGACCTGTGGCGCGATCTGCTGCGATTTCCCTGGCGCAACACGGCCCTGACCCTGCGCGAGCGCTTCCGCGAGGACCGGCTGGGCGTGACCGCCAGCAGCCTGACCTTCACGACGCTGATTTCGCTGGTGCCGCTGTTCACCGTGGCCTTGGCCGTATTCAGCGCCTTTCCCATGTTCGACCGACTGCAGGACACCTTGCAGAAGTGGCTGGTGGGCAGCATGGTGCCCGAGAACATTGCCCGTCCGGTGCTGCAGTACCTGACCCAGTTTGCCTCCAAGGCCGGGCAGATGGGCTGGACCGGGGCCCTGGTCTTTGTGGTCACCGCACTGGCCCTGATCCTGACCATCGACCGCAAACTCAACGATATCTGGCGCGTCAGGCGCAGCCGGGGCCTGACCCAGCGGGTCCTGGTCTACTGGGCGGTGCTGACGCTGGGACCACTGGCGCTGGCGTTGAGTCTGACCTTCTCGACCTACCTGCTGGGGGCTTCACGGGGGATCGTCGGGGACCTGCGGGGGACCACCCAGTTCCTTCTGCAGCTGCTGCAGTTCGGCGTGGTGACGGCGGGGGTGGCGGCGCTCTACCGCTATGTGCCCAACACCCGGGTGCGCTGGACACACGCCCTGCTGGGCGGGGTGTTCGTGGCCACCGGATTCGAGGTCGGCAAGAAGCTGCTGGCCTGGTACCTGGCCGAGGTGCCCACCTACTCGGTCGTCTACGGCACCTTTGCGACCTTGCCCATCCTGCTGGTCTGGATGTACCTGGCCTGGGTGATCGTCCTGCTGGGGGCCGTGGTGGCGGCCTACCTGCCCAGCCTGTTGTCGGGTATTGCCCGCCGTGGTGATACCCCGGGCTGGAACTTCCAGCTCGCACTGGAGGTGCTGGGTGAACTGCGCTGTTCTGCCGACGGCGAGCAACGTGGCCTGAGCCTGGAAGAGCTGGCGCAACGCCTGAGGGTCGATCCCCTGCAGCTCGAAGAATCCACCGGAACCCTGCTGGCCATGGACTGGGTGGGACGGCTGGACGAGCAGGAAGGCCGCTATGTGCTGCTGGTCGATGTGGATGCGACGCCACTGGCACCGCTGGCCGAGCGCCTGCTGTTGGCGCGCAAGCCGAGCACGCAGTCTTTCTGGTCGTCTGCGGACTGGGGAGCGCTGATGCTGGCCCAGGCCCTGCAGGCGACCCCCGTGACAACGACGGACGACGTCAGCCGGTCACAAACGGCGCCGCGAGAAAACCCCTGAAGCGGGCCCGTCCTCCCCGCGCGGGGGGGTGGGTCAGGCGGTAGGCAGGAAAGCGCTGCAGAAAGCGCCCGATGGCGATGCGACCCTCCAGTCGGGCCAGGCTCAGGCCGGCGCACTGGTGGATGCCGAAGCCGAAGGCCAGGTGTCTGTTGTTCTCGCGGCGCAGGTCGAACACCTCCGCCTGGCCGAAGGCGGCCGGGTCGCGGTTGGCGGCGCCGATGCACAGCGTCACCAGGGTCCCTGCCGGCAGGTCGAGACCGCCCAGCGCGGTGGCGCTGAGCGCGCGGCGGTTGCCCAGCTGGTTGGACGACTCGAAGCGCAGGCATTCGTCGACCGCCAGGGTCAGCACCTGCTCTCGGGCGGCTTCGTCGTTGCCCGTCGAATGCAGGTCGGCCAGCAGCCGCTCCCGCTGCGCCGGGAACTCCTGCAGCAGGATCAGCCCATTGCCGATCAGGTTGGTGGTGGTTTCATGACCCGCGTTGAGCAGGAAGATGCAGTTTTGCAGCAGCTCGACCTCGCTGAGCTTCTCGCCGCTGGCCTCTCCCTGGATCAGGCGCGTCAGCACGTCACGCTCGGGGTCGCCCGGGGACTTTCGCCGCTCGGCGACCAGTGTGCGCAGGTAGGCCAGCATCTCGGACACGCTGCGGTTGCCGGCGGCATGCTGCTCGGGCGTGGGCACGGGTTCGAGCGCGCCCAGAATGGCGAGCGACCAGTCGCGCAGCGGACCCCTGTCCTGGTGCGGAACGCCCAGCAGGTTGCCGATGATCTCGACCGGGATGGCCGCGGCGAAGTCTTCGATGAGATCCCCGCCGCGCCGGGCCTCGATGCGGTCGAGCAGGTGGTCGACCAGCCGGACCAGACCAGGCTCCATGTCGGCAATGGCACGGCGGGTGAGGGCGCCCATGATCAGCTTGCGCACCCGCGTGTGCAGGGGTGGGTCGTTGAACACCAGGCTGGTGGTGTGGTGTTCGTACAGCGGCGAGTCGACGCCGTATTTCGGCGCGAACTCGACGTGCTTGTCCGAGCTGAAGGTGGCTGCGTCGCGGTACACCGCCATCAGGTCGGCGTGGCGGGTGAGAAAGAGTGAACCGTCGGGCATGCGCCGCACCGGCTCGGCCTCGCGCAGCGCTGCATAGACCGGATAGGGATTGGCCAGGAAGTCGGCCGGCAGGGCCCGCAGGTCGAAGGTGGCGGCAATCTCCTGCGCCCGCGCTGGCGCCATGGGGGGCGTGATCTGCTGCGGGTTGACCATGTTTCAGCTGCGCAGGAAATCGCGGATGGCAAACAGGGTGTCATCCGGCGCTTCGGTCATCTGGTGGTGGCCCACGGGCAGGGTCACGACCTTGATCTTCTGGCCGGCGGCCTGAGCGGCCTTGATCAGGCCTTGCGCTGACTTCGGGTGGGTCATCTGGTCCTGCCCTCCGAGCAGGAACAGCACCGGACAGGTGAGGGCAGCCATGGCCGCTTCGCCGCCCTGGTAGCTGTCGCAGGCCACGAAGCCGCGGTGAAACACATTCACCTTGGGGTTGCTGCGCAGCACCCGCCGACCCAGCGCCATGCCGGCGCCGTAGACCCAGGTGCCCGGGCCCAGGGCCGAGGGCGGGGCGCAAAGGGTGGAACGCGAGAACACGTTGACCATGGCCAGCGCCTTTTCAGGCTGGTTCAGCGAGGCCTCGATCAGCGCCGGAGAGACCTTCATCGGGAAGGCCGTGCCGACCAGCACCGCATGCGTGATGCGCTCCTTCAGGCGTGCCGCCGCTTCCATGGCGATCAGTGAACCCCAGCTGTGGCCCACCAGCGCGGCCTTCTGCACGCCGGCCGCATCCAGCAGGGCGCCGATGAAGTCGGCCGCCTCTTCGACGGTGGAAGGCGCTTCGCCTTCGCTTCGGCAGTGCCCAGGCAGGTCCACCGCCAGCACGTTGAAGCCATGGTTTGCCAGGTAGCGGCCCTGCAGAATCCAGATGCTGTGGTCGTTGAGCACGCCGTGGATGAAGACGACGGTGGGCTTGACCGGGTCGAAGGGCTTGCCGCCGGTGTAGGCATAAAGGCG
>SBFU01000265.1 GCA_006227785.1 Burkholderiales bacterium | reverse complement strand
TCGTGGGTCACCAGCAGCGCGCACATGCCGGCCTCGGCGATGCGCTGGCGGAACTCGTCGCGCAACTGCTGGCGCAACTCGGCGTCCAGCGCCGAAAAGGGTTCGTCCAGCAGCAGGGCGCGCGGACGGGTGATGAGCGCGCGCGCCAGCGCCACCCGCTGCTGCTCGCCACCCGAGAGTGTCCATACCCGCGCCTGCGCGTGGCCGGCCAGGCCGAAGCGGTCCAGCATATTGCGCGCCTGCTCGCGCGCCTGCGACCGCCCCAAGCCCTGTTCAACCAGGCCAAAGGCCACGTTGTCCTGCACGTTCAGGTGCGGGAACAGGGCAAAGTCCTGGAACATGAGCGCAAAACCCCGCCGCTCCGGCGGCCAGGAACTGATGTCCTGTCCATCGAACAGCACCTGCCCCTGCTCGGCCGGCTCCAGACCGGCCGCGATCTTCAGCAGCGTGCTCTTGCCGCTGCCCGAGGCGCCCAGCAGCGCCACCGTCTCACCGGCGGCCACCTTCAGGCCCACAACGGCCAGCAGGGGTTGACCGTCCCAGTGTTTGTGGATGTGGCGCAGTTCAAGCATGGCGTCGGTTCACAGGGTTTCGGTCGGGGCCTTCGATCAGCACAAAGGCCAGCAGGGCCAGCGCCATCAGCAGGCAGGCCAGCACCATGGCCGCGTCCAGGTTGGCCTCGCCCGGGCGGCCCAGGCGCTGGTAGATCAGGGTGGTCAGTGTGGTCCATTCGGGCCGCGACAGGAACAGGGTGACGGCGAACTCGCCCAGGGCCGTGGCCGCCGCGAAGGCCATGCCACGCCGCAGGGCCGGTGCCACCAGCGGCAATGTCACGCGCCACAGCACGCGGCCCGGCCGGGCACCGAGCGTGGCCGCCGCCTGCGCGTAGCTGGCCGGCAACCGGTCAAGGGCGGCCGACAATGCCTGCGCCACAAACGGGTAGGCCAGCAGCGCGTAGGCGGCCAGCAGCAGCCCCAGGCTGGCGGTCCAGCCCGGGTAGAGCAGCAGCAGGCCAAAGGCCACGGTGACCGGCGACACAATGAACGGCAGATAGACCGCGGCGCGCCAGAGCAGCGCGCCCGCCCCCTGCCCGCCCCGTCCCCGGCCTGCGGCCCGGCGGTCCAGTGCATGGACGCCCAGCGCATGGGCCAGCCCCAGCGCCGTGGCCAGCAGCACGGCCAACCCGCTGAAACGCAGCGTGTTGCCCAGCGCCTGCAGGGCCTCGGCTTCCAGCAGCACCTTCGCAGCGCCGCCCGCCAGGGCCACCACCGCCTGGCCCACAATGGCCAGCAGCGGCGCCACACACACCAGCAGCAACACACCCAGGCAGAACACCACCGCCAGCCGCTCGCGCCCATCTGCGGGTCGCCGCCGCGGCAGCGGCTGCGGTCGCACCGGGGCGGCCAGGCGCCGCTGCAGCAGCGCATAGGCCAGGGCCACCAGCGCGGTCAGCAGCAGCGACCAGACCGCCAGCACACTGGCCTGCCCCAGCGCCAGTTCGTGCGCCACCAGGGTGTAGAGCTCGACCTCGACCGTGGCGTAGCGCTGACCACCGAGCACCAGGGCCAGGCCGAAACCGGCAAAGCAGTACAGGAACACCAGGCACAGGGCCGACGCCAGCCAGGGCACGATGGCCGGCCACTCGACCCGCCAGAACGCCCGCCAGGGCGAGGCGCCGAGGCTGCGCGCGGCCGCCACCTGCTGGGCGCTGACCTGCTCCAGCGCCTCGACCCCGGCGCGCACCACCAGGCACAGGTTGAAGAACAGGTTGCCGTACAGCAGCAGCCAGGGTGTCTCGCTCAGGTCGATGCCGGCGCGCAGCAAAGGCTCGCCCAGCCAGCCGCGCGGTCCCCACAGGGCCAGCACGCCCAGCGCCGCCACCAGCGTGGGCACCACAAACGGCAGCATCAGCAGGCGCAGGGTCAGCGCGCGCCCGGCGAACTCCAGCCGGGCCAGCACCCAGGCCAGGGGCAGGCCCAGCAGCAGGGCCAGCACCGAGGTCACCGCCGCCTGCGTCAGCGACCAGCCCAGTCGCCAGCGCAGGTGCGCATCCTGCCAGGGCAGCCACCACGACGCGGGCTCACCGGTGATCAGCGGGTCACCCGCCAGCCCCAGCCCCTCGGCCAGCAGGCGCAGCACCGGCGCCACCAGCACCACCCCCAGGAACACCAGGGGCAGGCCAGCCAGCAGCCAGCGCCCGGCGGGTGTCTGATGCACGCGGGAAATTACTTGAGCACCACGCGGGTCCAGCGCTGCTGCCATTGCGCCGCCTGGCCCAGCTGCTCGGGCGTCAGGCTGACAAAGTCGGTTGGCTCGGTGGCGTGCTGCATGACCGGGTCACGCGCCACGCCGGGCTCGACCGGGTACATCCACATGCTGGTCTGCAGCGCCCGCTGCACCTCGGGCGAGCGCATGAATTCGATGAAGCGCCCGGCCGCCTCGCGCGCCGCCGGGTTGCCGCCGCGCACCAGGCCCACGCCCTCCACCTGCCGGTACACCCCGCCCTTGAGGAACAGGTTGGCCGTCGGGGGTTCGCTGATTTTCTTCTCGCTGTAGAAGACCTCGGCCGCCGGGCTGGTGGCGTAGCTGACCACGATGGGGCGGGTGCCACCGTTGCGGGTGAATTCGGTGTAATAGGCCTCGGACCAGCCCTTGACCACCTTGACGCCGTTGCTGCGCATGCGGCCCCACCAGTCAAACGCCGCCTCTTCGCCCAGACTGGCGATGGTGGCCAGCATGAAGGCCTGCCCCGGACTGGAGGTGGCTGGGTTCTGCACCACCAGCAGGTTGCGGTAGGCGGGCTGGGCCAGATCCTGCAGGCTTTGCGGCAAGGCCAGGCCCTTCTGGGCAAACCAGGCCTTGTCGATGTTCAGCGTGACGTAGCCGTAATCCACCGGCACCAGCGCGCCGGGCATGCCCGCCCTGGCTTCCCGGCGGGCGGCCGGTCCGTCGTAGCTGTCCAGAACCCGGGCCGCCAGGGCCCGCGGCAGCAGGGTGTTGTCGATGCCGTAGACCACATCGGCCACCGGCTTGGCCCGCGTGAGAATGAGCTTGTTGAGCATCTCGCCCGCATCGCCGCCCTTGACGACCTGCAGGCGAACCCCGGCCTCCTGCTCGAAGCGCGCCAGCAGCTCTTTGGGCAGGTCGAACGAGCCATGCGTCATCACACGCAGCGGCACCTGAGCCCAGGCGGCCGGAGCCATCGCCAGGGCCGACAGACCCAGAGCAACAAGCGAGAACGAGAAGTGACGTCTTTGCATGTGGAACCTTCGGCCAACAGGGTCGCTGGCGACGGCGGGCAAAGACGGAGCGGAACGACAGCTGTCCGCAACGGCTCACGCTCCCTACGCTGGCACGACCCAGATCAGGTGAGAGGGGTGTTTCTCAGCCAGGCGCTCACGCGCCCGGCACCCCCGGTGAAGCTACCTATTGTAGGACCGCGAAGGCCACCCCGCGGCCTGTGTGGCCAGCCAGACGCACAAAGGCCCGCCGAAGCGGGCCCTGGCACGGCCTGATGGCCAGCCGGCGGTCAGCCGCCCTTCTTGGAGCGCTTGCCCGGGTTCTTCTTGCTGCGGGTGGC
>SBFU01000462.1 GCA_006227785.1 Burkholderiales bacterium | reverse complement strand
CGGCCTGCCTGACCACCGTCGTGGTCTTGCTGGGCGGCCTCGCGGTCTTCAACCGCTTCAAGGGGCTCTTCGCGGAGGTCGTCTAGCATGGCGAACGAACTGGCCGTCGATTGCGAGGACGTTTCGAAGCGGTTCTACATCTACGAGCGCCACGACGCGTCGCTGCGGCAGCTGTTCATACGTGCGTTCGGGCGGCGCGCTGACGCGACCCGCCGCGCGTACTTCGCCATCACGGGGTTCGACCTGAAGGTGCGGCGCGGCGAGGTGGTGGCGCTGATCGGTGAATCGGGCTCGGGCAAGAGCGTGACCCTGCGCAGCCTGCTGCGCCTGCATCCGGCGGCCCGCACGCGCATCGAGGGGCAGATGCGGGTCGGCGATCAGGACGTGCTGGCCCTGTCGCCGCGCGCGCTGGCCGACTACCGCGGCAAGGTGGCGTCGATGATTTTCCAGGAGCCTCTGCTGGCGCTGGACCCGGTCTACCCGGTGGGCACGCAGATCGTCGAGGCCATCCGCCGGCACGAAGCGGTGAGCGCCGAACAGGCCCGGCAGCGCGCGCTGCAGATGTTCGAGCGGGTGCGCATTCCCAGCCCCGAGCGGCGCCTGCAGGCCTATCCGCACGAGATGTCGGGCGGCATGCGCCAGCGGGCCATGATCGCGCTGGCGCTGGCCTGCCATCCCCAGCTGCTGCTGGCCGACGAGCCGACCACCGCGCTGGATGCGACGGTGCAGATCCAGATCCTGCTGCTGCTGCGCGAACTGCAGCGGGAGCTGGGCCTCTCGGTCATTTTCGTGACCCACGACATTGGCGCGGCGGTCGAGGTGGCCGATCGCATCGCGGTGATGTACGCCGGTCGCATCGTGGAGGAGGGGCCGGCGGCCACACTGCTGCGCCACCCGCGGCACCCGTACACTCTGGCCTTGCTGCGCAGCCGTGCCGACGGCGCCCTGGCCAAAGGCAGCCGCCTGGAGACCATCTCGGGCTCGCCACCCGATCTGACGGCGCTGCCGGCAGGCTGCGCTTTTGCCGAACGCTGCAACCTGGCGCAGGATGCCTGCCGGAACACCCGTCCGGACATCACCTGGCTGGAGTCCGGTCACAGTGTGCGCTGCCTGCGCGTGGCCGAAACGGCCTCGCCGGCTTCCCCCACCGCCCACGCCTGAACCGCCCATGACCCGACACACCGACGTCCTGCACGACCCCGCCCGCGCCTTCATGCCCTACCCGGCGGTGCCGGTGCCGCACGCGCCCACAGGGCCGCTGGCCGGCCTGCGCTTTGGCGTGAAAGACCTGTTCCATGTGCGCGGTTACCCCACCAGCGGAGGTCAGCCACTGCTGCTGGCGCTGCTGGGCGTGCAGGACCGGACCGCGCCCACGGTGCAGAAGCTGCTTGATGCCGGTGCCTGTTTCGGCGGCAAGACCATCACCGACGAACTGGCCTTCTCCATGAATGGCCAGAACGCGCACTTCGGCTCACCGGTCAACGGAGCGGCGCCCGATCGCATCGCCGGCGGCTCCTCGTCCGGGTCGGCGGCTGCGGTCTCGCATCGCCTGTGCGACTTTGCGCTGGGCACCGACACCGGCGGCTCGGTGCGCGCGCCTGCCAGCCACTGCGGCCTGGTGGGGTTGCGGCCCACGCACGGCCGGGTCAGCCTGCAGGATGCGCTCGACCTCTCGCCCAGCCTGGACACCTGTGGCTGGTTCACCCGCGACGTACCCACCTTCGCGCGGGTGGCCGACGTGCTGCTGGGCGAAGACGAACGACCGCTGCCCGATGGCGTTCGCCTCATGGTCCCCACCGACCTCTGGGCGCAGGCCACGCCGGCAGCGACCAAGGCGCTGGCTCCGGCGCGGCGCCAGGTCGAGTCGGTGCTGGGCAAGGCCCGGCCGACACGGGTGGTGCTGGACAGCATCGACGACATGTACTGGCACATCCGCCACATCCAGGGCATCGAGGCCTGGCAGGTGGACGGCGCTTTCATCCGGCGGTTTGGCCCGCCCCTGGGCCCGGGTGTGGCGCAACGCTTTGCCTGGAGCGAACAGGTCACGGATGCCCAGGCCGCGGTATCAAGGGCCTTCCGCGACCGCTTCCGGGCGCACCTGGGGGCCTTGCTGGGGAGTGACGGTGTGCTCGTCCTGCCCACCATGCCCGACATTGCGCCGCTGGTGAACGAGCCCGAGACCGCACTGGAGGACTACCGCAACCGGGCCATCCGCCTGCTGTGCGTGGCCGGCCTGTCGGGCTTTCCTCAGCTGTCCTTGCCCCTGGCCAGTCGCTCGGGCGCGCCGCTGGGCATTTCTCTGCTCGGGCCGGCTGGCAGCGACCGCAGTCTGGTGCGCCTGGCCGAACGCATCACCGGTTGAATGCGGAACGCACCAGATGCACCGGATCCGCCAGTTGCCGCACTTCGCAATCGGTCGTCGGTCCTGCGCGTTCGATCACCAGAAAGTCACCATCCTGCAACGCAATGAGCGGGTGGTGCCAGGTGCCCGCATGCAGGGTGAAGCCGCGTCGGGGTTCTGCCTCGAAGGCGGCCAGCGTGTCGGGGTCGGGCTGATCACCACCCCGTGCGACCAGCAGCAGACAGCGGGCGCCGTCCAGGGGAATGAAGGTCTGCGATCCGAACCGGTGGCGTTCGAGCACCAGCCAGGGGCCTTGCTCCGGCTGGCCGCGGGTGCGGAACACCGCCAGCGCCGGGCGTCCATGCTCGCGGTCCAGGTCCAGGGCGGCCGGCAGGTCCAGCCGGTCGCTGGTGCCGGCATTGATCGAGCGCGTGGTGTTGGCCCTGAGGTCGAGCACGCTGCCATAGGGGGCGAAGCTCTCGGGGACCAGAGGCCGTATGCAGATGTCGATGGGCATGGGCACAATGTAGCCGCAGCCGACTCTGGCCTTCTACCCATGCCATTTCCCGCTGGCCCCAGGGCCGCCGTTCACTGCCTGTCATGAAACCTGCACGCCCTGCGGCCGAACCTGAGCGCGAAGAAGGCGCCTCCACCGCCACCGATCGCGTCTATCACGCGGTTTACCAGGCGGTTCTGGAGCACCGGCTGGAGCCCGGACAGCGCCTGCGTGAGGAGGAAATGGCGGCCGAGTTCGGTGTCTCGCGCACCGTGGTGCGTCAGGCCCTGCAGCGGCTGGCGCAGGACCAGGTCATCGAGCTGATGCACAACCGCGGCGCCCGTGTGCCGCTGCCCAGTCTGGACGACGCCCGGCACGTGTTCGAGGCCCGCCGCATGGTCGAGTGCGAGGTGGCTCGGCGGCTCGGCGGGCAGCTCTCGCCCCAGCAGGTGGGTGAGCTGCAGATCATTGCGCAGGCCGAAATCGACGCCGACCGGCGGGGCGATCGCGCCGAGGCCATCCGGCTATCGGGTGAATTCCACAACGCGCTGGCCCGCATGTATGGCAACCCGGTGTTCGTTCGCATGCTCACCGGTCTCATGCCCACCACTTCGCTGCTGATGGCGCGCTTCAAGCTGCATGGCGGGCAGGTGTGCGTCGCCCACCGGCATGTGGACCTGATTTCCGCCCTGCTCAAAGGCAGCGGTCCGGCCGCCACCGAGATGCGCAAGCACCTGGTCGAACTGGAGCAGTCGCTGGTCGCCAATCCGACCCCCGAACGGCGCCTGCGCGATGTGTTTTCTGCCTACCGTGACAACGGTGAAACCCCGACAGAAGTCGAACCATGAACACCACAAACGATCTGTCCACGCTGCGCATCCATGGCGAACGACTGTGGCGGTCGCTGATGGAACTGGCCCGCATCGGCGGCACCGACAAGGGCGGTGTGTGCCGCCTGGCCCTGACCGATCTGGACCGGCAGGGCCGCGACCTGGTGACCCGATGGGCTCGCGAGGCGGGCATGGAAGTGACCGTCGACAGGATCGGCAATGTGTTCATGCGCCGCCCTGGCCGCAACAACGCGCTGCCCCCGGTGATGACCGGCAGCCACATCGACACCCAGCCCACCGGTGGCAAGTTCGACGGCAACTATGGCGTGCTGGCGGGGCTGGAGGTGGTGCGCACCCTCAATGACCACGGCATCGAGACCGAGGCGCCGATCGAGGTGGCGTTCTGGACCAACGAGGAGGGCTCACGTTTCGTGCCGGTGATGATGGGCTCGGGCGTGTTTGCCGGTGCCTTCAGCCTGGAGCATGCTTACGCCGCCACCGATGTGGACGGCCGGACGGTGCGCGAAGAGCTGGAGCGCATCGGCTACATCGGCGACGAAGAGCCGGGGCAACACCCCATGGGCGCCTACTTCGAGACCCACATCGAACAGGGGCCGGTGCTGGAAGATGCCGGCGTGACCATCGGTGTGGTGCCCGGTGTGCTCGGCATCCGCTGGTTCGACTGCACGGTCACCGGTATGGAGGCCCATGCCGGTCCGACACCCATGGCCTTGCGACGCGACGCGCTGCAGGTGGCCACCACCCTGATGCAGGAGGTGGTGGCGTCGGCCTTGCGCCACGGACCTCACGGGCGCGGTACGGTGGGCATGGTGCAGGTGCACCCGAACAGCCGCAACGTGATTCCGGGCCGGGTGAAGTTCTCCATCGATGTGCGCAACATGTCGGACGAACTGGTGGACCGGCAGGCCCGGGAGATCCGCGATCTGGCGGCACGCCTGCAGGCGCAGACAGGCCTGTCGATCGTGATCGAGCCGGTGTCGACCTACCCGGCGCAGGCCTTCGACACAGGCTGCATCCAGGCCATCGAGCGGGCGGCACAGGGTCTGGGCTACAGCCACATGCCCGTGGTCTCGGGCGCTGGCCACGACGCCGTCTATGCGGCCCGGCTGGCGCCGACCGGCATGATCTTCATTCCCTGCAAGGACGGCATCAGCCACAACGAAATCGAGGACGCCGAGCCCGAGCACATCACGGCCGGCTGCAACGTGCTGCTGCATGTGATGCTGGAGCGCGCCGGTCTGTGAGCTGGTGCGCTCAGTAGTGGGGAGGGCGTTCGTCCGGCGGCTGCACCGGGTGGTCGGGGTCGTCGTCGACCTGCTTGCGGCGCAGCCGGACCAGCTCCCGGGCCAGCAATTCGATGGCCTCCTGCTGCCGTGACACGGTGGCATTGAGCGTGTCCAGCAGATCTTCGGCAAAGGCCAGTTTCTCCTCCAGCCGGGTCAGGCGGTGTTCGTGGTTGGCTGCTGTAGCGGCCGGGTGGCGGGTGTCGGTCATCTCAGTGGGTGTCCGGGTTGTGCCTCAGGCAGTGGAGGTCAGCCGCAGCAGCGGCCCGTACTTGTCGGCCAGAAAGCTCTCGGCGCGTTCAAGCATGAAGTAGCGGAATGCCTCGGCGGCCGGAGACAGCAGTTTGGACAGTGTGTGAACCACGTTCCAGCCGCGCACAATGGGCGTGCCTTCGACATCAAGGGTGGCGATCAGGCCGTTTTCCAGTTCCAGGCCAATGGTGTGCAGGGACAGGAAACTGATGCCCATGCCGGCCATCACCGCCTGCTTGATGGTCTCGTTGCTGGTCATCTCCATCACCACCCGCGGCTCCATGCGCGACTTCTCCAGAAACTTCTCCATCGCGGCCCGGGTGCCGGAACCGCGTTCGCGCAGGATGAAACCATAGGGCCGCAAGGCCTCCACGGTCGGATGCCCGACCTTGAGCAAGGGGTGGTCCGTCGGCGCCACAAACACATGCGGATGGGCGGCAAACGGTTCGGCGCGGGTGGCCAGCTCGGTGGGGGGCCGTCCCATGACCGCGATGTCCACCTCGTTGCCCTGCAACATCTTCACCAGCTGCTCGCGGTTGCCCACCGCCAGCCGGATCTCGATGCCCTCGTGCTCGTGCTTGAACTCGGCCAGCAGCCGTGGCAGGAAGTACTTGGCGGTGCTGACCATGCCGATGGTCAGCTGGCCGACCTCCAGTCGCTGCAGGCGGGCCGCCGCGTCCTCGGCGTCCTTGAGTGTGGACAACACCTTGCGGGCGTACACCAGCATGTACTCCCCTGCCGTGGTCAGCGCCACCTGGCGCCCATTGCGTTCAAACAGCGGCAGACCGACGTGTCCCTCCAGCTCCTTGACCTGCATGGTCACCGCCGGGGGCGACAGATGAAGCACCTCTGCGGCACGGGCGAAGCTGAGCTGGCGTGCCACCTCGGAAAACACCCGCAGCTGACGAAAGGTCGCGTTCTTCATTAAGTAAATGCTTAATTGAAATCGAAAACATCTTGAATTTACCTTATTTCATCCATTCCTTATAGTTCCTTCAACCCCGGTGACATCGGGGGCTTTTCCGGAAGGTGAACCCCATGCTGCAAGCCCTGATCTTTGACGTTGACGGCACCCTGGCCGACACCGAGGCTGTGCACCTGGCCGCCTTCAACCATGCGTTCGAGCAGGAGGGGCTGGGCTGGCACTGGTCCGAGGCCCAGTACACCGAGCTGCTCAGTATTTCGGGTGGCAAGGAGCGCATGTTGCATTTCTGGCGCAGCCAGAACCCCGGCGTGACCGAACTGGAGGCCGGTGCGCTGACCGCCATGATCGGGCGTCTGCACGAGATCAAGACCGCCTGGTACGAGGCGGCCGTCAACGGGGGCGCCGTCACCCTGCGACCGGGTGTGCTGGCCCTGATGAGTGAAGCCCGCGCGCAGGGGCTGCAACTGGCCATTGCCACCACCACCTCGCCGGTCAACATCGCCGCCTTGTTGCGCAGTGCCATCGGGCCTGACTGGCGCAGCCAGTTCCTGGCGGTGGGCGATGCATCCACCGCCCCGGTCAAAAAGCCGCATCCGCAGGTCTATCACCAGGTCTTGCGCGAGATGGGGCTGACCGCGCAGCACTGCGTGGCCTTCGAGGATTCGGCCAATGGCCTGCAGGCGGCCAGCGCCGCCGGCCTGCCCACGGTCATCACTCCAACCCGTTTCACTGCCCATCACGACTTCAGGGGCGCGCTGCGCGTGGTGCCCGACCTGACGCATGTCAGCCTGGCCCGCCTGCGCGAGTGGGTGGCCGCTGCGCCTGCCCGTGCGACCGCCTGCACCTCCTGAACCACCCGACGCTCTGCCCGCATGATCCGCCTGGCCCCCTCCATCCTTTCAGCCGACTTTGCCCGCCTGGGCGAGGAGGTCCGTGCCATCGAAGCCGCCGGCGCCGACCTGGTGCACTTCGACGTGATGGACAACCACTATGTGCCCAACCTGACCATCGGTCCGCTGGTTTGCGAGGCGATCCGTCCGCATGTGAAGATCGGCATCGACGTGCACCTGATGGTCGAGCCGGTGGATGCGCTGATCCCGCTGTTTGCCAAGGCCGGAGCCAACCTGATCAGCTTTCACCCGGAGGCCAGCCGGCATGTGGACCGCACCTTGCAGTTGATCCGTGACCATGGCTGCAAGGCCGGGCTGGTGTTCAACCCGGCCACGCCGCTCGAATGGATGGACCATGTGATGGACAGGCTGGATCTGGTGCTGCTGATGAGCGTCAACCCCGGATTCGGCGGCCAGAAGTTCATTCCCTCGACCCTGGACAAGCTGCGCACGGCACGCCAACGCATTGACACCCACGCCAAGGAAACCGGCCGCGACATCTGGCTGGAGGTGGACGGGGGCGTCAAGGTCGACAACATCGCCGAGATCGTGGCCGCGGGCGCCGACACCCTGGTGGCCGGCAGCGCGGTGTTTGGCGCCCCTGACGCCGACGGCGGCTACCGCAACGTGATGCGGCAGCTGCGCGAGAACGCGGCCGGCCCGTCGCGCCCACCTGTCCGTGCCCGTGGCGCAGCCAGCCTCAGCGGTCGCTGAATCCGATTCTGATCCTTCCCGAGAGCCATCATGACCATCCGCCGCCGCTTCACCCTCACACAGTACCTGATCGAGCAGCGCCGCCGATTTCCCAACGCCAGCGGTGACTTCAACGCCCTGCTGCTGGACGTCGCACTGGCCTGCAAGGCCATCGCCCGCTCGGTGGCGCTCGGTGAGCTGGGCAGTGTGCTCAGCCACGTAGACCAGGATGTGGCCACCACCGTGAACGTGCAGGGCGAGGAACAGAAGCGCCTGGATGTGGTGAGCAACGCGTATTTCACCGAGATGACCGAATGGGGCGGGCACCTGGCGGGCATGGCGTCGGAAGAAATGGATGAGCCCTACCAGATTCCGGCACCGCACCAGCGTGGCAAATACCTGCTGGTGTTCGATCCGCTGGACGGCTCCAGCAACCTGGATGTGAACGTCACCGTTGGCAGCATCTTCAGCATCCTGCGCGCGCCGCAAGAGGTCATTGACAGTGGTCGCGATGTGGTCGAGTCCGATTTCCTTCAGCCTGGTACCCAACAGATGGCCGCCGGCTATGCCTTGTACGGCCCCACCACCATGCTGGTGCTGACCGTGGGCAACGGGGTGGCCGGCTTCACGCTCGATCCGAACCTGGGCCAGTTCATGCTCACCCACCCCGACATCAAGGTGCCGGTGGACACCCAGGAGTTCGCCATCAATGCCTCCAACAGCCGCTTCTGGGAGGCCCCCATCAAGCGCTATGTGGACGAATGCCTGGCCGGCAAGACCGGCCCGCGTGGCAAGGACTTCAACATGCGCTGGATCGCGTCCATGGTGGCCGAGGCCCACCGCATCCTGATGCGCGGCGGTGTGTTCATGTACCCCAAGGACACCAAGGACCCGGCCAAGGCCGGACGGCTGCGCCTGCTGTACGAGGCCAACCCCGTGGGCATGATCATCGAGCAGGCCGGCGGCCGCGCCAGCACAGGACGCGAACCGGTGCTGCAGGTGCGTCCCACCGCGCTGCACCAGCGCATCGGGCTGGTGTTCGGCAGCCGCCATGAGGTCGAGCGCATCGAGCGCTACCACCACGAGCCCGTGGCCTACAAGGACGACAGTCCGCTGTTCGCAGAGCGTTCGCTCTTCCGTGCCTGACAAGAACCTGCATTGACCGGAGACCTCCCATGTCGGAAAGACACCCCATCATCGCCATCACCGGTTCATCCGGGGCCGGCACGTCCACCGTGACGCGCACCTTCCAGAACATCTTTCGCCGCGAGGAGGTCACCGCCGCCGTGATCGAGGGCGACAGCTTCCACCGCTTCGACCGCAAGAGCATGAAGGTCCGCATGGCCGAGGAAGAGGCCAAGGGCAACCGGCATTTCAGCCATTTCGGCGAGGAAGGCAACCTGTTCGAAGACATCGAGACCTTGTTCCGGCAATACGCCACCGACGGAACCGGTCGTTGCCGCAAGTACCTGCACAACGCGGAAGAGGCTGCGCCCTACGGCCAGGACCCGGGCACCTTCACGCCCTGGGAGGACATTCCGTCGGGCACCGACGTGCTGTTCTACGAGGGCCTGCACGGAGCGGTCAAGACCGACAAGGTCGACATCGCGCGCTACCCCGATCTGCTGATCGGCGTCGTGCCCTCCATCAACCTGGAGTGGATCCAGAAGCTGATCCGTGACAAGACCCAGCGTGGCTACAGCCAGCAGGCGGTGGTCGACACCATCCTGCGCCGCATGCCCGACTACGTGAACTACATCGTGCCGCAGTTCGGACTGACACACGTGAACTTCCAGCGCGTGCCGGTGGTGGACACCTCCAATCCCTTCATCACGCGTGACATTCCGACCGCCGACGAAAGCATGGTGGTGATCCGCTTTGCCAAGCCCAAAGGCATCGACTTCCAGTACCTGCTGAGCATGATCAACGGTTCCTGGATGAGCCGCGCCAACACCATCGTGGTGCCGGGCGGCAAGATGGAGCTGGCGATGCAGCTGATTTTCACGCCCTTCATCTGGCGCATGATGGAACGGCGCAAACGCGCGATGAATTGACGCCCCCCGCGCCGCGCCTGCGGCGCGTCACCCCCCACTGGGGGGCAAC
>SBFU01000099.1 GCA_006227785.1 Burkholderiales bacterium | reverse complement strand
GACCTCTCCCTGGCTCTCGGTGGAGCCACTGGTGATGGCGTTGACCGAGTAGAGCACCAGTTCCGCACCGCTCTTGACATGGCTTTCAATGGCCTTGAGCGAAGCATCCACGGGACCGTTGCCGTCAGACTGCGCCTGAAACTCCTTGCCATCGATGGTGAACACGACCTGCGCCTGGGGCCGCTCACCTGTCTCGCTGTGCTGCGCCAGTGACACCAGTCCGTACTGTTCCTTTTCAGCTGTGACACTCTCGTCGCTGCAAAGTGCGAGGATGTCTTCGTCAAAGATCTCGCTCTTGCGGTCGGCGAGTTCCTTGAAGGCCGCAAACGCCGTGTTGATCTCGCTTTCCGACTCCATCTCGATACCCAGTTCCTGCAAACGCTGTTTGAAGGCGTTGCGGCCTGAAAGCTTGCCCAGGACGATCTTGTTGGCGCTCCAGCCCACATCTTCAGCGCGCATGATTTCGTAGGTATCCCGCGCCTTGAGCACTCCGTCCTGGTGAATGCCGGAGGCGTGGGCAAACGCGTTGGCGCCCACCACGGCCTTGTTGGGCTGGACCACGAAGCCGGTGGTCTGGCTGACCATGCGACTGGCCGGCACGATCTGGGTGGTGTCGATGGCCACGTCCAGGTTGAAGTAATCGCGGCGCGTCTTCACCGCCATGACGATTTCCTCAAGCGAGCAATTGCCTGCGCGCTCGCCCAGACCATTGATGGTGCACTCGACCTGGCGGGCACCACCAATCTTCACGCCAGCCAGCGAATTGGCCACCGCCATGCCCAGATCGTTGTGACAGTGGACCGACCAGATGGCCTTGTCCGAGTTGGGCACCCGCTCGCGCAGTGTCCGGATGAAGTCGCCGTACAACTCGGGGACCGCATAGCCCACGGTGTCGGGAATGTTGATGGTGGTGGCACCTTCGGCGATCACGGTCTCCAGAACCCGGCAAAGGAAGTCGACCTCGCTCCGGTAACCGTCTTCGGGACTGAATTCGATGTCCCCGCACAGGTTGCGCGCAAAACGCACCGACTGTTTGGCCTGCTCCAGCACCTCGTCGGGCGTCATGCGCAGCTTCTTCTCCATGTGCAGCGGCGAGGTGGCGATGAAGGTGTGGATGCGCGCCCGGTTGGCTCCCTTGAGGGCCTCGGCGGCCCGCGAGATGTCGCGGTCATTGGCCCGGGCCAGAGAGCACACCGTGGAGTCCTTGATGGTGTTGGCGATGGCCTGCACGCAGTCGAAATCGCCATTGGAGCTGGCCGCAAAGCCGGCCTCGATCACATCGACCTTCAGGCGCTCCAGTTGCCGCGCAATGCGCAGCTTTTCGTCCTTGGTCATGGAAGCGCCGGGCGACTGCTCGCCGTCGCGCAAGGTGGTGTCGAAAATGATCAATTGGTCGCTCATGGTGCTCTCCGGTGTGCCGCCTGGTGGACGGCTCTTGAAAATGCCCGCAGTTCCAAAACAAACGGCCCGCTGCGGGTGCAAACGGGCCGTGGTGCCTGGAAAACGCGCGCGCTATCCTGCTGGCCCGTCAAGGGGTTCCAGTAGTAGCAGGCGGGCGGCGCTGTTCATCACTTCAATGTATCACAAACTGCTGCCGGACCGATGGGCGATGTGCATGAGGGCGATGAAGCACATGGGTTTTCAATCATGCAGGCCGCGTTCGTCCGGCTCGTCGGTGGAGGTGCTGATCACACTGGTTTGCCGGCCTTTGGACTTGCGCCACAGGTAGACCGCATAGCCGGACAGCCCATACAGCACGAAGAGGCAGAACAGGACGGTGGGGGGGTGGATGTTGATGACCGCAATACCCAGCGCCACCAGCACGATGGATGCGAACGGCACGCTCTTCTTCAGGCTCAGATCCTTGAAGCTGTAGAAGGGCACGTTGGTGACCATGGTCAGACCGGCATACAGGGTCAGTGCAAACATCGGCCAGGCCAGGTCCTGTGGCGAGATGCCATGCTCGGTCATCAGCCAGATGAAACCGGCGACCAGCGCCGCTGCCGCTGGTGAAGGCAGGCCCTGGAAGTAGCGTCGGTCGACCACACCGGTGTTGACATTGAAGCGTGCCAGCCTGAGGGCCGCACAGGCGCAGTACACAAATGCGGCGATCCAGCCCCAGCGCCCCAGACCTCGCAATGTCCATTCGTAGGCAATCAGTGCTGGTGCCGCACCGAAGGACACCATGTCGGACAGGGAATCCATCTGCTCGCCAAAGGCGCTCTGGGTGTTGGTCATGCGCGCCACGCGCCCATCCATGGCATCAAGGAACATGGCCGCAAAAATGCCGATGGTGGCGAGGTCATAGCGGTTGTTCATGGCCATGACCACCGCATAAAAACCGCCAAACAATGCCCCCAGCGTGATCATGTTGGGCAGCATGTAGATGCCCTTGCGTCGGCGCGGCAATTCCGTGTCAGGTTGGTGGAGGGGATCGGTTCCGTCGTGCATGTGGATCTCGGTGGCGGCATGTCCGCCCGGGACGAACCGCTTGTCAGTCCCGCAGTGTAAGGGATGCTCACCGGAATGCACCAAAAGCAGAAGGCCACGCAAGGTGGCCTTCTGCTCAGTGTGCTGCCGGCTGTGCCGGCCGCCATCAGTTGCGGGTCTGGTCGACCAGCTTGTTCTTGGCGATCCAGGGCATCATGGCGCGCAGCTGGGCACCCACCACCTCGATGCTGTGATCGGCGGTGTTGCGACGGCGAGCCGTCATGCTCGGGTAGTTCAGGCGACCTTCCTGGATGAACATCTTGGCGTAGTCGCCGTTCTGGATGCGCTTGAGCGCATGACGCATGGCGGCGCGCGACTGCTCGTTGATCACCTCGGGACCGGTCACATACTCACCGAACTCCGCGTTGTTGGAGATCGAGTAGTTCATGTTGGCGATGCCGCCTTCGTAGATCAGGTCGACGATGAGCTTGAGCTCGTGCAGGCACTCGAAGTAGGCCATCTCGGGCGCGTAGCCGGCCTCGACCAGGGTCTCGTAGCCCATCTTGATCAGCTCGACGGCACCACCGCACAGCACGGCCTGCTCGCCGAACAGGTCGGTCTCGGTCTCTTCCTTGAAGTTGGTCTCGATGATGCCAGCCTTGCCGCCACCGTTGGCCATGGCATAGCTCAGGGCCAGATCACGGGCCTTGCCACTCTTGTCCTGATGCACAGCCACCAGGTGAGGCACACCGCCGCCCTGGGTGTAGGTGTTGCGCACGGTGTGGCCAGGGGCCTTGGGTGCGACCATCCACACGTCCAGATCAGCGCGAGGCACGACCTGGTTGTAGTGGACGTTGAAGCCGTGGGCAAAGGCCAGGGACGCGCCCTGCTTGATGTTCGGCTCGACGTTGTTCTTGTAGACCTCGGCGATCTGCTCGTCAGGCAGCAGGATCATGACCACATCGGCCGCCTTCACCGCATCATTGACTTCCATGACGGTCAGGCCGGCCTTGCCGACCTTGTCCCAGGACGCACCGCCCTTGCGCAGGCCGACGACGACCTTGACGCCGCTGTCGTTCAGGTTCTGGGCATGGGCGTGGCCTTGCGAGCCGTAGCCGATGATGGCCACCGTCTTGCCCTTGATCAGGCTCAGGTC
>SBFU01000065.1 GCA_006227785.1 Burkholderiales bacterium | reverse complement strand
AGTCCATGGAGCGCGACTACTGGCGTCTGCGCCAGGTCGAAACACGTTACCGACTCCTGTTCCAGATGGCGACCGAGCCGGTGCTGATCCTTGAAAACTCGATCGATCGACTGGAAGAGGCCAACCCGGCTGCGCACGCCCTGTTCGGAGAGCGCATGCAGGCCCAGGGCTGGTCGCTGACCGACCACCTCGACCGGCCCAGCCAGGCCGCGGTTCGACAGTTGATCGAGCGGCTGCGGGGCACCGGTCGCAGCGACCCGATCCGCATCCGCATGGCGGACGGCGGGCAGGAAATGCTGGTCGTGGGCACCCAGTTCCGACAGGAAAACACGCAGCACTTCCTGCTGCGCATCACCCGGCCCGAAGACACTGCGGCATCGGTCATCGATTCGGGACGCCTGCAGCTCATGCAGGTGATGGAAAGCGCTCCCGACGCCCTGGTCGTGACCGACCTGGACGGACGCATTCTCAGTGCCAACCGCGCCTTCCTCGACCTGGGCCAGCTGGCCACCGAAGAACAGGCACGTGGCCAGATGCTCGACCACTGGCTGGGTCGCACCGGCGTGGACTTCAGGGTGCTGCTCAGCAACCTCAAGCAGCATGGTTCGGTGCGTCTGTTCGCCACCCAGATGCGGGGCGAATACGGCACCAACGCCGAGGTGGAGGTCTCTGCGGTGGCAGCCAGTGCCGGACAGCAGCGCTGCCTGGGTTTCACCATCCGCGACATGGGCAGGCGCCTGGTCAACGACACCCGAAATCCGAAGGAACTGCCTCGCTCGGCCAGCCAGATGACCGAGCTGGTGGGGCGTCTGCCCCTGAAGGACATCGTCCGCGAAACCACCGACCTGATCGAACAGCTGTGCATTGAAGCCGCCCTGCAGCTCACCGGCGACAACCGCGCGTCGGCGGCTGAAATGCTGGGCCTGTCGCGCCAGAGCCTCTACATCAAGCTGCGGCGCTTCGGCATGCTCGACAGCAGCGCCAGCGCCAGCGACAGCGACGGCGTGCACTGAGCCGCCATCTCGCCCCGCCCCACCGCTCTCCGACACGTCCGGCGGCTTCGTCTGCCAGACGGGGACTCGTCCTTGATTGTTGACGAAATGATGTGTCCATTTTAGTTGACACTCACTGGGCAGAGGTGTACAACGTGGTGCACCATGGCCCGCCCCGCACTGTCCGCCGTCACAGAGCTTTTCAAGCCCATCACATGGTTTCCGCCCATGTGGGCCTTCGCCTGCGGGGTGGTGGCTTCAGGCGTATCGATGGACGGACGCTGGTTGCTCGCCCTGCTGGGAATCGCACTGGCTGGCCCGCTGGTCTGCGCGACCAGCCAGGCGGTCAATGACTGGTTCGATCGGCACGTCGACGCCATCAACGAGCCGCAACGCCCCATTCCCTCCGGCCGCATGCCCGGCCGTTGGGGGCTGTACCTGGCCATCCTGTGGACCGCCTTGTCCCTGCTGGTGGCCACGGTGCTGGGACCCTGGGGATTCGGCGCCGCTGCCATCGGGCTGCTGCTGGCCTGGGCCTACAGTGCCCCGCCGGTGCGACTGAAGGAAAACGGCTGGTGGGGCAACGCGGCCTGTGGTGTCAGCTATGAGGGCATCGCCTGGGTCACCGGCGCGGCCGTCATGGCCGGTGGCGCCATGCCCGGTGGTGAGTCCCTGGCCCTGGCCGCCCTGTACTCGGCCGGCACCCACGGCATCATGACCCTCAACGATTTCAAGTCGGTCCATGGTGATCGCCAGATGGGGGTGCGTTCGCTGCCGGTGCAGCTGGGTGTGCAGCAGGCGGCCCGCGTGGCCTGTCTGTTCATGGCGACGCCACAGGTTGTGGTGATCGTCCTGCTGCTGTTCTGGGGGCAAGCCTGGCATGCCGCGGCAGTCGCCCTTCTGCTGCTGGCCCAGGCGGTGTTGATGGCCCGTTTTCTGACGGATCCGACGGCCCGTGCGCTGTGGTACAGCGGCTTCGGCGTGCCCCTGTTTGTGGCTGGCATGATGGTCAGCGCCTTTGCCCTGCGGGCACTGGGAGGGACAGCGATATGAAACCCTTCGGCTGGTTCGAGGTGACGCGTGTCGGGCTGATCCAGGCCTGCCTGGGGGCCGTGGTCGTGCTCACCACGTCCACACTGAACCGGGTCATGGTGGTCGAGCTGGCCTTGCCGGCCCTGCTGCCAGGTGTGCTCGTGGCCCTGCACTACCTGGTGCAGATGGCCCGTCCGCGCATGGGCCATGGCTCGGACGTCGGCGGTCGGCGCACTCCCTGGATCATCGGTGGCATGGCGGTGCTGGGACTGGGCGGTGTGGTGGCCGCGCTGGCCACCGTCTGGATGGATTCGAACCGGCTGGCCGGCATGGCGCTGGCCGTGGCCGGGTACGCCCTGGTCGGCCTGGGTGTCAGCGCCAGCGGCACGTCGCTGCTGGTGATGCTCGCCAAGCGGGTGCCGGAGGCCCGCCGCGCCGGCGCCGCCACCCTGGTCTGGATGATGATGATCGCCGGCTTCGCCATCACCGCGGGTCTGGCGGGCCACTGGCTGGAGCCCTACTCACCGGCACGGCTGCTGATGGTCTCTGGCACGGTTTCGGTATTGGCGCTGCTCGCCACATTGGCCGCTGTCCATGGCCTTGAAGGACGTGCGTCCGCCAGCATGTCCCCGCTGCCAGACCCGGGGTCACCCAGGCCCGCCCCGCTGCGCTTCCGGCAGGCGCTGGCCCAGGTGTGGGACGAACCGGTGGCCAGGCGCTTCACCATCTTCGTCTTCATGTCCATGCTGGCCTACAGCGCACAGGATCTGATCCTGGAGCCCTTTGCCGGTACCGTGTTCGGTTTCAGCCCGGGCGCGTCCACACAGCTTTCAGGCGTGCAACACGGCGGTGTGCTGGCCGGCATGATCCTGGTGGCATTGGCCGGCGCAGCAGGTGCCCGCTGGCAGGCCCACCCGCTGTGGCGTCACATCGGCTCGCTGCGTGGCTGGACCGTGGGCGGCTGCATGGCGTCGGCACTGGCGCTCTACGGTCTGACCGTCGCCGGACTGGGCAACCCCGATTGGCCGCTGACCCTCAATGTGTTTCTGCTGGGTGTGGCCAACGGGGCGTTTTCCATTGGCGCCATCGGCTCCATGATGCGCCTGGCCAACGAAGGACGGGAATCGCGTGAGGGCATCCGCATGGGCCTTTGGGGCGCTGCCCAGGCCATCGCTTTCGGTCTCGGCGGGCTGATCGGAACGGGCGCCAGCGACCTGGCCCGGGCATGGGTGGACGACCCCGGTACAGCCTATGCGGTGGTGTTCGGTCTGGAGGGCAGCCTGTTCGTGCTGTCCGCCATCCTGGCCTGGCGCCTGGCGCGGCCTGTCCGCAGTCCTGTGCTGGCAGGACCGGTGCGGCATGGCGCCATGCCAGCCAACAGCCATTTCAAGGGGCATGCCACATGAAACAGACGGATATCTTCGATGTGGTCGTGGTCGGCGGTGGTCCGGCCGGTGCCACCGCGGCCCACGAACTGGCACGGCAGGGCCGATCGGTGCTGCTGCTGGACCGCGCCGGCCGCACCAAGCCGTGCGGTGGTGCCATTCCGCCGCGCCTGATTCGCGACTTTGCCATCCCTGACGACTTGCTGGTGGCCCACGCCCGCTGCGCCCGCATGGTGGCCCCCTCAGGCCGCCAGGTGGACATACCGATCGACAACGGATTCGTCGGCATGGTGGACCGGGATTCGTTTGACGAATGGCTGCGCGCCCGTGCCGCACTCGCGGGTGCCCAACGGCGGGAGGGTGTGTTCGAGACCATCACCCGCGATGCCGAGGGCACGGCCGTGCTGCGCTACCGGCCCGCCAGGCGCAAGGCCACGTCCGATGGAACCAACGACATCGTCGAGGTGCGCGCACGCTGCATCATCGGTGCCGACGGCGCGCGCTCCAAAGTGGCCCGGCAAGGTCAGGTGCCGGGCGCAGACCGCACACGCTACGTGTTCGCCTACCACGAGATCCTGCAGGTACCCGACGACCCGGCCTTGCAACCACCGGGCTATGACAAAGCCCGGTGCGACGTCTACTACCAGGGCCGCTTCTCACCCGACTTCTATGGCTGGGTGTTCCCCCATGGCCGCACACTGAGCATCGGCACCGGCAGTGCCGACAAAGGCTTTTCCCTGCGTGGTTCGGTCCAGCGCATGCGCGAGGCCTGCGGGCTGGCGGGTGCCGCCACGCTGCGCCGGGAGGGTGCCCCGATCCCGATGAAACCGCTGCCCCGCTGGGACAACGGCCGTGACGTGGTGCTGGCAGGCGATGCCGCCGGCGTCGTCGCCCCGGCCTCCGGCGAGGGCATCTATTACGCCATGGTCGGCGGCCAGCTGGCGGCCGAGTCGGCCCATGCCCTGCTGGCCACCGGAGATGTGCGGGCACTGAGACTGGCCCGCAAGCGCTTCATGAAGCAGCACGGCCAGGTGTTCCGGGTCCTGGGGATCATGCAGTGGTTCTGGTACGGCAGCGAGAAACGCCGCGAACGCTTCGTGGCGATCTGCGAGGACAAGGACGTCCAGCAACTGACCTTTGAGGCCTACATGAACAAGCAGCTGGTGCGCCGCAAGCCGATGGCGCACGTTCGCATCTTTTTCAAGGATCTCGGCCACCTGCTCGGGCTGGTACGTGTCTGAATGCAGGTGCGCCCGTGGCCGCCATGCTTGAGGCCATCTGGCGCGAAGGCCACTGGGTCGACCTGGCCATTCTGATCACGCTGGCCGAGCTGCTGGCCCTCGTCATATGGCGCCAGCGGCAGGTCAGTGCGCTGGGCTGGCCTTCGTATGGGTGGAATCTGCTCTCCGGCCTGGCCCTCATGCTGGCCTTGAGAGTGTCCGTGACCGACGGCCACTGGGCCTTTCAGGCGACCTGTCTGGCCGCTTCCGGCATGGTCCACGCACTGGATCTTCGTCGCCGGCTGCAGGGCCGGCCCACCCGCAACTGACCCGGGTCGATCAGGCCTTCTTGACGTAGGTGCTGCACCAACCGTCAGCGGCCACCTGCTTGCCGGGGAAGACGCCACACGGTCCGCTGGCCTGGCCAGGCTTGCCGGTATAGAGCGCGCAGTTGGAACACTTCTGGGTGGCCGCGTGCTTGGGGTACTTTTTGGCATCGACCTTGGTGGTGTCCTTGACATACCCCAGTGCCATCGCCTGCGGATCCTTCTCATCCACCATGGGGGCAGCCTGCGCCAGTGCGGCACCGGCGTAGGCGGCCGCGGACCCGGCCACCACCTGCAACACGAACACCCGTCGACTTGAAACGCGCATGGCCCACCTCTTCAAAAGCATGCAAGATTGCCAGAGGATGCTACGCCGGTTGGCGTCTGAAATCCGGTACGTCCCACCGTTCCTGTAGACAATGTGGGCTTAAGGTTCACGGGGCCGGAGTTGGCTGTCGAGCGCCGGTCGCAGAGGCCTGATTACACTCGGGGCACTTTCTCGTGCCATGAGCCCACAAGACTACGTCCAGCAGAAGGCCGCCGCATCCGGCAGCAGCTTCTATTACGCCTTCCTGTTCCTGCCCGCCGATCGGCGCGCGGCCATCACCGCCTTTTATGCGTTCTGCCGCGAGGTCGACGATGTGGTCGACGAAGTGACCGATCCCGGCGTGGCCCAGACCAAGCTGGCCTGGTGGCGGCAGGAGGTGGCCCAATCCTTCGGCGGCCGGCCCGGACACCCGGTGACCCAGGCGCTGATGCCCCACGCACCGGTGTACGGCATCGAGGCCCGCCACCTGCTGGCGGTGATCGACGGCTGCCAGATGGATCTGGACCAGAGCCGCTACCTTGATTTCGCCAACCTGCAGCAGTACTGTCACCGGGTCGCGGGCATTGTGGGCGAGGTGGCCGCCCGCATCTTCGGACAGACCGACCCGGCCACCACGCTCTACGCCCACCGGCTGGGCCTGGCCTTCCAGCTGACCAACATCGTGCGCGACGTCGGTGAGGACGCGGTGCGCGGGCGCATCTACCTGCCGGTCAACGAACTGCAACGCTTTGACATCAAGGCCCACGAGCTGATCAAGCGCGGGGCCGCACCGGGCACCGACGCTGCCGACTTCCAGCGCCGTTTCACCGCCCTGATGGCGTTCCAGTGCCAACGTGCCCTGGACACCTATGACGAAGCCCTGTCCCTGTTGCCCGCTGCCGACCGCAGGACCCAGAAACCCGGCCTCATGATGGCCAGCATCTACCGCACCTTGCTGCGCGAAATCACCGCCGAGCCCATGCTGGTGCTCACGCAGCGGGTGAGTCTGACGCCCTTGCGCAAGTTCTGGCTGGCCTGGAAGGTGCAGGCGCTGGGGCGGCTGTGACGCTGAAGCTGGCGGTGGTGGGCGGCGGCTGGGCCGGCATGGCAGCGGCCGTCACGGCGGCCGGTCCGGGCATCGAGATCACGGTCTTCGAGGCTGCGCGTGAGTTGGGTGGCCGCGCACGCGCGCTGCAAGCCAGCCGCCCCGATGGGGTGTCGGTCCGCCTGGACAATGGCCAACACATTCTGATTGGCGCCTATCAGCAGGCGCTGCAATGCATGCAGCAGGTGGGTGTGCCCCTGTCCGCGTCCGTGCTGGGTCTGCCGCTGGGCCTGCCTTTTGCAGACGGCACAGGCCTTCAGACACCGGATTGGGCCGCGCACTGGCCATCCAGGCTGGCCCTGCTGTCCGGCATCGTCACCGCGCGTGGCTGGTCCTGGACCGACCGGCTGGCCCTGCTGCGCGTGGCCGCGCGGTGGCAGCGCCAGCGATTTGTCTGCAGTGCCACCGATACCGTGGCCGGGCTCTGCACGGGACTGACGAGCAGGGTCATGACCGACCTGATCGAACCGTTGTGCGTCTCTGCCCTCAACCTGCCCACCAGGCAGGCCAGTGGCCAGGTGTTCCTGCGCGTCATGCACGATGCCCTGCTGGGCAAAGGCTTCGGCGACTGGCCGGCGTCCAGTCTGCTGCTGCCGCGCACCGACCTGGGCAGTCTGTTCCCCGAGTCCGCCGCGCGCTGGCTGGCCGATGCCCTGGGGCCCCGATTCCGCTTGTGTCTGGGCACCCGCGTCACGGGCCTTCATCGTCTCGAAGCCGGATGGCGGGTGTGCGGAGCCGCCATCGACGAACACTTTGACCAGGTCATCTGGGCCACCGCGGCCAGCCCGGCCATCCAGGTGATGCGTCAGACCGCCGACGAAGCGGCAACGCCTGCTTCACTGACCTGGGCGCAGGGGCTGAAGGACTGGGTCGAGACCTGCAGTCGCCTCAGCTTCACCGCCATCACCACCGTCTACGCATGGTCACCGGGCCTGCGCTTGCGCAGGCCGATGCTCGCATTGCGCGACACACCCGGCGCACCGGCCCAGTTCGTGTTCGATCGCGGACAGCTCAGTCCGCAGGACCCGTCCATGCAAGGGGTGCTGGCGTTTGTCGTCAGCGCCAGCCAGGGCGACCGGGATGCCCTGCAACAGGCGGTGCTGCGTCAGGCCCGAGAGCAACTGGGCGCTGGCGGCCTTCAGCCCGTCCTCAGCGTGGTCGAAAAACGCGCCACCTTTGCCTGCCTGCCCGGGCTGGAGCGCCCTGGATCGCAACTGGCCCCCGGGCTGCAGGCCGCCGGCGACTACCTGGATGGCCCCTACCCGGCCACCCTGGAGGCCGCGGTGCGCTCCGGCGTGGCCGCTGGTGCGCAGGTGCGCGCGTGGCACGACCACCTGCCCGCCAAGCTCGCAAAGGCAAACCCATCTGTTTGAAGATGGCCGCGGCGGGGTGACTGTTCCTCACCCATCCACCATCGGCGGGCGTGTCGCCGGACCTTGCACGACTGAAGCTTGGCCCTTCTCCACAGCAGAGGCCGTGTGCCGGAACTTTTCCGGAACACGGCCTTCCCATTGTGTTGGGCTTTGTTCAACACAAGAGGAAAGGAAACCACAAGGATGAACCGCACATCCCCCACCCGCCGCTCACTGATGACCCTGTTGCTGGGCGTCACCCTCGCCGCTGCCGTCAGCGTGCCGGCCCATGCCCAGAGCATGGTCAGCATCAAGGGCAGCACCGTCAACATGCGCTCGGGGCCCAGCACACAGAATCCGATCCTGTGGGAGCTCAAGCGCGGTTACCCCTTGCGGGTCCTGAGGCGTCAGGGCAAGTGGCTGGAGGTCTCAGATTTCGAGAACGACAAGGGCTGGGTGGCCCGTTCACTGGTGGGCAACACCCCCCACCATGTCGTCAAGTCGCGGACCGCCAACATCCGGCGCGGCCCCGGCACCCAGCACGCGGTGGTGGGCAAGGCCGACTACGGCGATGTGATGCGCACGCGAGAGAAGCGCGCCGGTTGGGTGAGGGTCGAGCACACCGCCAGCGGCACCACGGGCTGGGTCTCGCGTCGCCTGCTCTGGGGCTGGTGAAGCCAGGAAAAGGCGACCGCCAGGCGCCGCGGTGGCACGGCACCCGTCAAGCAAAGCGGCCCTCAAGGGCCGCTCTTGGTTGGCGCGTGCCGGCAGCGATCAACTGGCTGTGCCCGCGGTGGCGCTGGCTTCAGCACCCTCGGTGGGTGCCGGCGCGGCCGGCGGCACAATGGCGGCAATGATGTCCGACATGGCCAGCGTGCCCAGGTGCCTGCCCTTGCTGCTGACCACGTTGGCGGCGTCCTTGCCTTCGGCACTGAGCAGTCGCGCAACCTCCTCGATCACCATGCCGGCGTCGACCGTCGGACCTTCGACCGCTGCGCCCGGTTGCATCAGCGTCTTGCTGCGGATCACGCGGCCGCGGTTGACGTCCTTGACGAAGTTGGCGATGTAGTCGTCGGCCGGCTTGAGCACGATCTGCTGGCCGGTGCCCTGCTGCACCACCTCGCCGTCGCGCAGGATCGCGATCCTGTCGCCCAGACGCAGTGCCTCGTCCAGGTCGTGTGTGATGAAGACGATGGTCTTGCCGATCTCCTGCTGGATGTCCAGCAGCACGCTTTGCATGTCGCTGCGGATCAGCGGATCTAGCGCCGAGAATGCCTCATCCATCAGCAGAATGGGCGCGTCATTGGTCAGCGCGCGGGCCAGGCCCACGCGCTGCTGCATGCCGCCCGAGAGCTGGTTGGGGTAGCTTTCCTCGTAACCCTTGAGACCCACGCGCTCGATCCAGCGCATGGCCTGCTCCTGCCGCTGCTTGCGCGGCACACCCTGCACCTGCAGGCCGTACTCGGTGTTCTCCAGCACCGTGAAGTGCGGAAACAGCGCGAACTTCTGGAACACCATGGCGGTCTGCTCGCGGCGGAACTGGCGCAGCTGCACAGGGTTCATCTTCACCACGTCTTCGGTCTTGCCCTTGACCTGCACCAGCACCTCACCGGCCGTGGGGTCGATGAGCCGGTTGATGTGGCGGATCAACGTCGACTTGCCCGAGCCTGAGAGCCCCATCACCACCTGGATGCCGCCGGCGGGCATGTCGATGCTGATGTCGCGCAGGCCCAGCACGTGGCCATGCGTGTCGCGCAGTTCCTGCTTGCTCATGCCATCCTTGACGGCCTGCAGGAAGCGTTCGGGCGAAGGGCCGAAGATCTTGTAGAGATGGCGGATACCCACGCCGACGTCTGACGCTGCGGATGCATTCAACGGCGTCTGTGCATCAGCCATGCACCACCTCCAGGTGTTTCTGCAGGCGCTTGCCATAGGCCTGCGAGACGCGATCGAAGATGATCGCGATCACGACGATGGCCATGCCATTGAGCACCCCCATGGTGAAGTACTGGTTTGAAATCGCCTTGAGCACCGGCTGGCCCAGGCCCTGGACCCCGATCATGGAAGCGATCACCACCATCGACAACGCGAGCATGATGGTCTGGTTCACGCCCGCCATGATGGTTGGCAGCGCCAG
>SBFU01000143.1 GCA_006227785.1 Burkholderiales bacterium | reverse complement strand
ACCCCGACTGCGAGCACCGGCTGTTCAGCCGCTTGCTCACATCCCGCCCGCCAGCGCCCGCTCAGTGAATCCCGGGTGAACCTGGCGGCTGATCGGCCTTTTGCAAGAACAGCTGCGCCGCGTCGACCGGATCGAAACGGTATTGGGCACCACAGAAATCGCAACCGACCTCGACCTGCCCCTGCTCTGCCAGCACGGACTCGACTTCGGCCGTGCCCAGACCGCGCAGCATGGAGGCGACCCGTTCGCGCGAACAGGTGCAGGCGAAGCGTGGGCCTTGGGCACCGGTCAAGGGTTCGAAACGGCGCACGTCCTCTTCCCAGAACAGCCGGCGCAAAATGGTCTCGGCATCCAGTTCCAGCAGCTCTTCGCGCTTGAGGCTGCCCGCCAGAATGGCGATTCGGTTGTAGTCCTCGTTGGCTCCGATCTGGTCCTCGTCCCGCCGGACCACGCCGCTGCCGGACAGATTGGCCTCGCCTTGCAAGGGCAGGCGCTGGATCAGCAAGCCCGCAGCCACCCGGTCGTTGGCAGCCAGCACCAGACGGGTGTCGAGCTGTTCACTCTGCAGCATGTAGTGCTCGATGACCTCGCTGAGCTTTTCCAGCTTTTCGCGGCGGTCACCGAACAGGGGCACAACCCCCTGGTAAGGCTGCTGCCCCGGCAGGCGGTCCTTGGGGTCGAGCGTGATGGCGCAGCGACCCTGGTTGTTCACGTTCACCAGATGCGACAGCGGCACGCCGTCGCCCACCTCGCCCTGCACCGATGCGGTGGCACGCAGGGCCAGGTCGGGCTGTACCTCGGCCACCGCCAGCTTGACCGGTCCGTCGCCCTGGATCTGGAGGATCAGGGCTCCTTGGAACTTGATGTTGGCCTGCATCAGCGTGGCCGCAGCGGCCATTTCGCCCAAAAGCTCGGTGACGGCCACCGGATAGCCGCCAGCCTGCTGACGGCGCTGCAGCATGTCCTGCCAGGCGTCGGTCAGGCGAACGAGCATGCCGCGCACCGGCAAGCCCTCGAAAACGAATTTATGCAGTTCGGACAAGACAAGTTCCTGAATGGCGAATCCGGGCAGATGGCGTTCAGCCGAGCTTTTTCAAGCCGGCGCGGTAGCGGGCGGCATTCTCGACATAGTGCTTCGCACTGAGGCGCACCCCTTCGATCTGCTCTGCCCCGAGTTCGCGAACCACCTTGGCCGGACTGCCCATGATCATCGAACCATCGGGGAAGGACTTGCCTTCGGTGACCAGCGCACCCGCAGCCACAATGCAGTTGCGGCCAATACGGGCACCGTTGAGAACGACCGCACCGATGCCGATGAGCGATTCGTCGCCGATGGTGCAGCCATGCAGCATGACCATGTGGCCCACCGTGACGTTGCGACCGACCTGCAGCGGATAGCCGATGTCGGCGTGCAGCACACTGCCATCCTGGATGTTGCTGCCCTGGCCGACCGTGATGGTCTCGGTATCGCCGCGCAAGGTGGCGCCGAACCAGACACTGCTGTCCTGCTCCAGCACCACATTGCCCATCACCTGGGCGCTGTCGGCCACCCAGCTGCTGTCGTGCAGGCGCGGGCTGACGCCATCAAGTTCATACAGGGCCATATGTTCCGGTCTCCTCGGTTTCGGTTCACAGCAGGCCCGGGATGGCCCGCGAACCTAGAATTGTAAGGATGACAGTCCAGTCGCCCACCCCGAGCACCCGTCTGCGGCAGCAGGCCCTGCACGCCTTGACCCTGGCCGATCCGGGTGCCAAGCAGGCCGCCGCCCATGCGCTGCAGCAAACGGCGCTGTCGATGGACGACACGGCGATTGACGCCGAGGCTTCAGTCATCTGCCAACCACCGACTGGTGGCACGCTGCCCGGGCGCCCCGCATATCCGCGACTGGTGCCCCCCGGTGACGTGCCGCAGCGCTCGCCCTTCACGGCCCAGGGACTGGCAGCCCTGCTGCACGCCATTGCCCACATTGAGTTCAATGCCATCAACCTGGCCCTGGACGCCGCATGGCGCTTCCCGGGCATGCCCAGCGCCTTCTACCGTGACTGGCTGCGCGTGGCCGACGAAGAGGCGCTGCATTTCGGACTGGTGCGCCAGGAGTTGCAGGCCCTGGGTCATGACTACGGTGACTTTGATGCCCACGACGGGCTGTGGGAGATGTGCGTCAAGACCCAGGACGACGTCACGGCGCGCATGGCACTGGTGCCGCGCACCCTTGAAGCCCGGGGGCTGGACGCCACGCCGCTCATCCAGGCCCGCCTGAGACAGGTCGGCACGGACGCTGCACGCCGCGCCATCGGCGTGCTGGACATCATCCTGCGCGACGAGATCGGTCACGTGGCTGTGGGCAACCGATGGTACGCCTGGCTCTGCGCGCAGCAGGGTCTGGCGCCTGTCGCTCACTACCGGCACCTGACCAGGCTGCATCGCGCACCACGACTCAGGCCGCCCTTCAACGAAGAGGCCCGCCTGGCCGCCGGATTCAGCCGACAGGAACTGGATGTCCTGATGACCTCCACAATCGGGACCGTCTCCGGCTGACCAGCTGCTTCCAAAGTCGGATAATCGGGGATGACTTCAGTGCCCCACGATACGTCGGACAGCGCAGCCGGAACCGGCTTTGGCGCCCTGCCCCTGTCCCCTGCCATGCTGGCCAACCTCGAGCAGCTCGGCTACCGGGCCATGACCGCCATCCAGGCGGCCGCCTTGCCACCCGCCTTGCTGGGCAGGGACATCATTGCCCAGGCCAAGACCGGCAGCGGCAAGACCGCCACCTTTGCCCTGGCCCTGCTGGCCAACCTGAACCCCAGGCGCTTTGCCGTCCAGGCCATGGTGCTGTGCCCCACCCGCGAACTGGCCGACCAGGTGACCTCCGAAGTGCGGCGGCTGGCGAGAGCCGAAGACAACGTGAAGGTGGTCACCCTGTGCGGCGGCGTGCCGCTTCGCGGCCAGCTTTCGACGCTGGAGCATGGCGCTCACATTGTGGTGGGCACACCGGGCCGCATCATGGACCACCTGGAGAGGGGCAGCCTGCAACTGGAGGCACTCAACACACTGGTCCTGGACGAGGCCGACCGGATGCTCGACATGGGCTTTTTCGATGACATCGCGACCGTGGCCAGACAGTGCCCCAAGAACAGACAGACGCTGCTGTTCTCCGCCACCTACCCGGAAGGCATAGCCAAGCTGAGCGCGCAGTTCATGCGAGAGCCGGTGACCGTCAAGGTCGAGGCACAGCACACCGGTGGCCAGATCGAGCAGCGCTGGTACGAGGTGACGGACAACGAGCGGCTGGACGTGGTGGGCCGCCTGCTGGCCCATTTTCGCCCGGCCAGCACGCTGGCTTTTTGCAATACCAAAGCCCAGTGCCGTGACCTGGTGGCGGTGCTGCAGGCGCAGGGCATCAGCGCGCTGGCGCTGTTCGGCGAACTGGAGCAGCGCGAGCGCGACCAGGTCATGGTGCGTTTTGCCAACCGAAGCTGCTCTGTGCTGGTGGCCACCGATGTGGCGGCCCGCGGCCTGGACATCGCCAATCTGGCGGCGGTGATCAATGTGGACGTGACGCCCGACCCCGAGGTGCACATCCACCGCATCGGCCGCA
>SBFU01000166.1 GCA_006227785.1 Burkholderiales bacterium | reverse complement strand
TTTCGGGTGTCGTGACCCAGTTTGATGGCCAGGTCCTGCTGGTCGACGGAATCCCGGTGGACGTGTCCTCGTTGGGCGCCTTGCCGGCTTTCGTGCGCGTGGGTGCGCCGGTCGAGGTCGACGGTGTGATGGACAACGGGGTCATCCGTGCCAGCCGCATCGAACTGGACGACGACAGCAGCGACAACTACCCTGATGGCATCCGCAACGAGCTCAAGGGCCGGATCACGGCGATGAGCGGGCCGGCGGTGTTTTCGATTGAAGGTGTGCCCGTGGATGCCACGGGTGCCCGTGTGCTGCCCGCAGGCTTGACCATTGGCAGCCTGATCGAGGTGTACGGCATTCTGGTCGACGGTGTGATGGTGGCCTACAAGGTCGAGCTGGAAGATGACGATGATGACGACGACGACGACGACGACGATGACGATGACGATGACGATGACGATGACGATGACGATGACGATGACGATGACGACGCAACCTCGAACATCGCGCCACCTGTGGCCACGGTCGGTGTGGCCGATGGTGGCGACGCCCTGCAAGCCGAGGTGCTGGCACTGGACCTCTCCCGCGGGGAGCTCGCGCTGGCGCTGCAACGCGGCTTTTCGGTCATCCGTTCGGAGTTCCTGATCGCCCTGGGGGTGACCTACAACCGCCTGGCGGTGCCCGAAGGCCTGAGCGAACGCCAGGCAGTGGCCCTGCTGGAGGGCCTCTACGGTGCCGACCGGGTCGATTTCAACCACGCCTACCGGCTCACCCAGGCCAACTGCAAGGGTGAACGCTGCACCACCCGCCAGATCGTCAACTGGAAGGACGAGCAAAGCCTGCGCTGTCGCATCGAGACCCGCATCGGCATGATCGACACCGGCGTCAGCGCCGCGCAATCAGGTGTTCCGGCGTCGCGGCTGACGACACGGCGATTTCATGGCAACCCCGACCGGTCAGACCCTGCACATGGCAGCGCGATTGCCGCGCTGCTGGCCAGCAGCGAGCATGCCGTGCCGGGCCTGCTGCCCTACGCGCGTCTGTATGCCGCCGACGTGTTCGGACAACGCAAGGACGGCAGCCCGGTCAGCTCGGCCGCCTTCATTGCCGAAGCGATGGACTGGCTGGTCCGCCAGCGTGTGCCGGTGGTCAACATCAGTGTGGCCGGTCCCGACAACGCCTTGCTGAAGGCGGCCGTCGAAAGGGCGATGGCCCGCGGCGTGACAGTGGTCGCATCGGCGGGCAATGACGGTCCGCGGGCCCGACCCGTGTTTCCGGCCGCCTATCCTGGCGTGATTGCCGTCACGGCCGTCGATGCGCGCCGCCGTCTCTATTCGCGCGCCAACCGAGGCGCCTATGTGGCCCTGGCCGCTCCCGGTGTTTCTGTCTATGCCCCCACCGCCAACGGGGGTGGTTACCACACGGGCACATCCTTCGCTTCGCCGTTTGTGGCGGCCAGCGCCGCCGTGCTTCGGGCCAAAGGCATTGCGGAACCCGGTGAGGTGTTCAAAGGTCTGCAGCGCTCGGCCATCGACCTGGGCGCGCGGGGACGCGACCCACTGTACGGCTGGGGCCTGCTGCGGGCACCGGCCAAGTGCCCGTGATGCGCATGCGGCCCCTCGTGGCGGCGGTGCTCATGGCCCTGGCGCCGGGTCTTGCCCAACCCGCCGAAAAAGCCGTGCATCAGGGGCCCTCGATCGACCACCGTCTGCACCTGGCGGCCCGCTATCTGCACGACCAGATGGACGCCCAAGGCAAGATGGTCTACCGACGCCACGCGCTGACGGCCGAGGCCGACACCGGACGCTACAACCTGCTGCGACATGCCGGGAGTCTGCTGGCGCTGGCCGAGTACCACCTGGAACACCCACCCGATGTCGACCAGCAGGATCGCATCGGTCACTCCCTGGCTTTTCTCAAGCGCTGCTGCCTGCGACCTTCACGACCCGGTGCCGATGACCTGGCCTTGTGGTCTGACCCAGATCTCGTCGGTGGCCGACGGGGTTACCCTGTGGCCAAGCTCGGCGGGGCGGGGTTGGCACTGGCCGCCATGGCACAGTGGCGCCGGATACGTGCGGACCATGTGCCCCTGCAAGACATGCAGGCGCTGGCCCGATTCGTCCTTTCGATGCAGCGGGCGGATGGCCGCTTCCAGTCGCTGCACGCTCTGCAGTCGGGTCAACACGACCCGCATTGGGAGTCGCTTTACTACCCGGGTGAGGCCGCACTGGGCCTGATCCTGCTGTTCGAACACGATGGAGACCAGCGGTGGCTGGAGGCCGCCATAGATGCCCTGCGCGCCCTGGCCCGGCAACGCGAAACCCTGCCAGATCCACCGCCAGATCACTGGGCCCTGCTGGCCACCGGTCGCCTCTGGCAGCAGCAACCTCAGGCCCTGGAAGCGGCACTGCCCGAAGGCTTCAGCTGGCAGCCCGCGCCCGGCAAGACCGCCTTGGCACCACTGCTGATGGAGCACGCCCTCTCGGTGGCCGGCTTCATGCTGCGCGAACAGTCGTCGGCCCAGGGGCCCGATTGCACTCAGGGCGGCTTCACGGACGATGGGAGGACCACCCCCACCGCCACCCGCCTGGAGGGCTTGCTGGGTGTGTTGCCACTCCTGCACGGTCACCAGGACCAGGCCGCCATTGCGCGCTCGGTACGCAAGGGCATGGGTTTTCTGCTCAGGGCCCAGCGGCTGGAGCCACCGTCGCTGGGGAGCTTCAGCCGGACAAGCCCGGACTGCCAGGACGGTGACCGGCGCGCACATGAGGTCCGGATCGACTATGTGCAGCACGCCATGGCGGCCATGCAGGCCTATCGCCAGTGGTCACGCGCAGTCAGCTCCCGCTGAAGCGAAGCGCTCCAGGTCGAATGCCCCGTGTCATCGGCATAGGCCCCTGTGTGCAGAGGTGCCATCAGGTCGCTGTCGCCGACACCGCGCTGCAGGTTCGACAGGTGACGGTGGTGAGCCACAATCAGCTCGTCCAGCAGCCTTTGTGAAGCTTCGTTCAGGGAAGACGCCTCCATGGCCAGACGGCGGATGGTCAGCAGGTCCTGCACCAGGCGCACCTGGTGATCGATGCGGCGCCGGTTGAGCTGCTGGTACGCCTGATGACGGACACGGTTGAGACGCCAGCGCATGCGCCAACGCCCGGCATCGAGCAAGAGACCTGACAAGACAAGCGGCGTCAGTTGCAATGGCTGAAATGCCGTTGTGGGCACGGCTGCCGCATGGTGGTGCACCAGCCACAGGAGGATGCCGGCGGCCAGGCCCGTCCACATCCCGGCCAGCCTGTTGAAGAGGCAATGGGCCAGGGCCTGGGTTCTGGACATGGACCTGGTCTCCATGGGACCCTGGCTTGGGCAGACCGGATCAGCCTCGCGATGACCGGCGGGCGCCTGCGGAGGCGCCTGGCGTGACCGCGGCTGGCCCGCTGGGGGTGGTTTCGGTCTCGATACAGGGTCGGTAGTCAACACCGAAGACCCTGGCCATGTGCACCATGACCGCCGCCTCGGCAATGCGGCGCTGGGCGAATTGCGGACCCTCGCTCAGACGTTGGGAAAAGCCCAGCGAGAGTTTGCGGTCACCGTCTTCCACCTTCAGGTTCATGCCGGCTCGGGCCGACGACACCACCACGCTCACCGCGGCGGCGTGGGCCACGCGACCGTTGCGGCTGGAGACGAAGTCGCCTGCGATCACGTCGTAAGAGCGGCGTGCCCCCAGATCGAGCACCACCTTGGGCAACCAGGCCTTGAGTCCGCCCTCCTGGCGCCCAAGCTCCAGATCATCCTGCGTCCAGGCGCCCGAGAGCACAATGTGAGCGGGGTTGCGTGGGTCTGCCTTGCTGCCATCCTGGGTCACCACCTCGATCTTGCGCGCGTCGATTTTCTGCAAGGCTGTGATCAGCCACCACTTGCCACCGCTGCTCAATCGCCGCTCCTCGTATCCGCTGGGCACGGTCATGTCGCGGATCGGGTCGACAAACACCTGGACCGTTCCCCGTCCGCTGCGATCGATGCGTTGACCCAGACAGCTCAGACCCAGTGAATAATCCGTCTGCACGTCCTTGACCTGCCCCATGGGCAGTTTCGGGTGCCCCTCATTGAGGCTGGCACAGCCGGTCAGGGAGGCCACGGCCAGCGCGGCGCCAATCCAGGTGATGGTTTTCATGGTGTCACTCCGATGGGTGGGAACGTGCCGGTTGACCGGCAGCAACATGGATGTCATGACAACGCCTGCCAGCGGCGTTTATTCCCGCTGCGGCACCGGAAGATCCACCAGCATGAAAATGCTCGGCGCCTTCGGGCTGCCCGGACTGTCACTGACGAGCAGAAACTGACGTCCACCCAACCAGGTCATGCCTTCGAAGTTCTGCGAGCCATCGGTCGGCGTGAGCAACAGCAGGTCTTGTGCCGGACAGACTTCCTGAGGCACACAACGATTCAGGTCGATCAGACGCAGGACGTTCACCAACCCTTTGGACTTGCCCTTGCCCACCCTTGCACGCTCGAGTAACACGAGCTGTTCACCGTCGATCACATCCATCGCCTTCAAGCGGGACGGTCCCCCTCCATGGGCAGTGAAGGACCAGCTTCGACGATGGCCATGGACCGTGTGCAGCGGCTGTTCATGGTCGTTGACAGCCGATTCCGCTGCCACCAGCAGCCCATGTCTCGGGCTGTAGGTCACCGCCTCCAGCATGCGGTTACCGGCTTGACCGTGCTCCGCGTTGCCCAGTGCGGCTGGCAGAGCCATCATCCCTTGCACCCGGGCCCCCGTATCGACCCGAAGGACCCGAGGCAGACCCTCGGTGGACACCAGCAACTGTGGCAAGTCATGGTCCTTGCCCGGTGGGTACCAAAGCGTCAGTCCTTCGGCATCGATCGCTGGGTTTGCCCCTGCCACATGCTGCCCGTCCAGCAGGGTGTGTGACGATATAGGCACCACCGACCGGAGAAGACCTTCTGTGTTTCTTTCAAGACGAAACCGGAACAGGTGACCGCGGTCCGACACGGCATAGAGCACGTGAGACCGCGCGTCCCAGGCCAGGCCCGAGAGTTCGGCCACGCGCTGGCCATCCACGGTACTGCGAGGCAGATGCACCACCCCACGGACCTGCGGTGGCTGGGTGGCGAGCAAAGCGGTTGGCATGGTCAGGCCTGCCAGGCAGAGCAAGGCCGCGCGCATCGTTCGATGGATGCTCATGCAGGAGAGCCGACCCGGTTCATGGGGTATTCACGCACTGGCATCGGCGCCATTGGCGCTCCAAGAGGCAAAGCGTTGAGCTTTCGCAGTGCCGGCAAGAATCTGTTGTGCCTTGGCGCCAGATCCAGCGCCGCCATGCCCACACAGTACTTGGAGCAGCTGTTGGTAGGGTGCTGGTGCAACTGACGCAGGATGCGGTCGGCCAGGCCATTGGCATTGGCCGATTTGGTCTCGACCACGAACACATCGGCATCGGTCCTGCGAATGCGGCCATGGCTGCTGAACTCGATGCCACCGTCGATGGTCATGCGCTCGCCACCCTCACGGGCCACCAGAGTGACGCGACGGTAACGCATGTCCATCACGCGCTGCAGCTGCAGGGGAAAAGGATCGCCATAGAGATGGCGGTAGGAACTGTCGATGTGATCCCGCGCCGCCGAGTCCAGCAGACCATACAGGTCAGGCTGGGTCTTCAGACGCTTCTTGACAGTGACACCGCGCCTGTCCTTGAGCTTGACCTCGACAAAACACAGACCGGCATCCGTGTAGTGGCGCACGCGCACCTTGCAGCGTTTGCGGCGACCCTGATGATGGTCGAGATAGCAGTGCAGATGCTCGTCATCGAAGTAGCAGGTGTCGTAGGTGAACGACCTCAGTCCGTCGATCTCCAGCACATCAAAGTGGCGCACCAGCCCCTCCATGGCCTGTTGCAGCACCGCAGCCCTGACCACGTACTTGTTGTCCAGGCGCTCCAGCATGGCAGCCTTGGCGTTGAGCTGGTCCAGGCTGACAGGACCAAAGGCCTGGGTCAGCCAGCCGTCTTCAAGATGGTGCTCAGCCTGCATGCTTCTTCTCCTGATTGCGGTAGAACACATTGATGCAGGCCATGTCGTTGATGTAGTCCAGTGCGGTGATCTGGTAGGACATCACGTCCACACCGAGACGGGTGGAGAGCTCCTCACGCATCAATTCAGGGTGCGACAAGGCGTGACTGTCTATCTTGTCCAGCTTGATCCTGATGCCGTCGGATGAGCGCAGGATGGCCGGGTGGTCGATCAACCATGCGCCCAGCAGAATGAGCAGCACCACCGCCGAGACCAGCGGCACTGTGGTGCCCTGTACCGAGCAGATGACGGCAATGGCGATGCTGCCGAAGAAATAGGTGATTTCAGTCTTGCTGATTTGCTCGGAACGCAATGAGAAAAGCGCCAGGATGGCAAACAGTCCGAAACCGGCGGCGATGCTGAACTCCACCACCGAAAGAATGGTGAGCACCGCAAAGGCAAAGATGTTGAACATGGCCGCTGCAGTGACCAGTTCCTTGTCCCGGTAACGGCGGTAAAACAGTCCAAAGACCAGAAAAACCATGGCCAGCGTGTTGACCACGAATCGGATCAGCAACTCGGTCACGGCCGCGGAGAAAAAATCAAGGTTCATGGCGTTTTCCTTGGGGTTTGCGTCACATGGGTCACCGGAAGATGACCGTTCTGTGACAGCAACAACGCCAGTCGCCATGGCTTATTCCCGGCCTTGTGTAATCAGATGTTCGTCCCGGGGCAGCAGGGTGGCTGTCAACAAAGTTGTGAATAAGATTCTGGCAAGTCCATGGTTATCCACAGGATGCGGCGTTCATGGCCACTTGTCCCCGTCCGGCAAAAAGACCCAGGGGGTGCTTCACACAGACTTTGGAAGGTCACAAGTCCTTGATCCAGATGGAAAAACCAGGCTTGTCCACACCACAGCCGGCCCTCTACTACTGCTACTAATTCAAAGAATTAAGAATGTAGATAAGAAGAACAGGAGTGGGTGACCCTGGTTCGAAGGCAAGAATGCCTCTACCGGGCTTGCCCGCCTGAGCGGGCATCGACGAGCGGGGCAATCCAGGTGCTTACAGCGTGTGTGTCACCAGCATGAAGTCCGGGTCGTCGGCAAAGCGCTTGATGACGAAGCCCAGGCTTTTCATGAGTTTGAGCATGCCGGGGTTGTTGGCCAGCACCAGGCCCTCGATCTCGGTCAGCCCCTTGTCGCGCGCCTCTTCCATGATGCTGAGCATCAGGCGCGAACCCAGACCCTTGCCGTTGAAGTCGTCGGCCACCACCAGCGAGAACTCGCAACTGGTCTTGTCGGGGTTGGTCACATAGCGCGAGACGCCGACCACCCGTTCGACTTCACGGTCCTCACCCGGCGTGCTGGCATCGCGCTGGCGGTGGATGGCCACCAGGGCCATTTCGCGGTCGTAGTCGATCAGGGTCAGACGCGAGAGCATGGCCGGCGGCAGCTCCTTGAGCGAGGACACGAAGCGGAAATAGCGGCTTTCGGGTGACAGGTTCTGCACCAGTTCCTGCAGCATCTGGGCATCGTCCGGGCGGATCGGGCGGATGGTGTATTCACCGCCGCCGCGCAGTGGCCAGCGCTGCTGGTAGCGCGCCGGGTAGGGCAGGATGGCCAGGTGGCTGTAGTCGTGTGTGCCGGCCGGGGCGTGGTCGATCACCACCCGCGCATCCACCGCCACCGCGCCATGGGCATCGACGATGATGGGGTTGATGTCCATCTCGCGCAGCTGGGGCAGCTCGCACACCATTTCAGAGACCCGCAGCAGCACCTGTTCCAGGGCCTCGCGGTCGATGGCATCGGCGCCACGCCAGTCACCCAGGGTCTCGGCCACCCGCGAACGCTCGATCAGCCGACGGGCCAGGAACTGGTTGAGTGGCGGCAGCTCCATGGCGCGGTCGTCGATCAGCTCGATCATGGTGCCGCCGGCGCCGAAGGCGATCACCGGTCCGAACGGGTCGTCGGTCACCAGGCCGACGCAGATCTCGCGTCCGCGCTGGGCGGGTGCCATTTTCTGGATCGTCACGCCGTTGATGCGGGCACCGGGCTGGGCCTTGCCCACCGCCTGGATCATGCTGTTGTAGACGTCGCGCACCACGGTGGCGTTGCGCACGTTCAGGGCCACGCCATTGACGTCGGACTTGTGGCTGATGTCGGGCGAATCGATCTTCAGCGCCACCGGGTAACCGAGCTGGGTGGCGATCATCATGGCCTCGTTGGCGCTGCGCGCCAGGATGGTCTGGGTGACCGGGATGTGGAAAGCCGACAGCAGGGCCTTGGACTCCATCTCGGTGAGCACCTTGCGCCGCTCGGCCAGCACGTTTTCGATGATCAGGCGGGCGCCCTCGACATCGGGCTTGGCCAGGTTCGACAGCGGCGGCGGTGTCTGTTGCAGCAACTGCTGGTTCTGGTAGAAGCTGGCGATGTTGCCAAAGGCGCCGACAGCGGCCTCGGGGGTGCGGAAACTCGGGATGGCAGCGTCGGCCAGCACCTGGCGCGCCTCGCCCACGGAGGCGTCGCCCATCCAGCAGCTGAGCAGGGGTTTGCTCAGGTGGGTCTTGGCCTCGGCCATGGCGCGGGCGATCTCGGTGGCGTCCACACCCGCCTTGGGCGAGTGAACGACCAGGATGCCATCCACCGCCTTGTCGCGTCCGGCGGCGTCGATGGCGGTCCGGTAATGGGCCGGGGTGGCCTCTTCGGACAGGTCCAGGAGGTCGGTCAGCGAGGCCAGCGGCGGCAGCTGGGGTGCGATCTCGCGCCCCAGTTCGGGGCTGATCGGACCGAGTTCCAGTCCGATCTCGCTCGCCCAGTCGGCTGCCAGCACGCCAGGCCCGCCGCCGTTGGTGATGATGTTCAGCCGCTTGCCCACCGGTCGGTAGCGCGAGGCCAGGCATTTGGCGGCCGAAAACAGCTCGACAAAGGAACGCACCCGCACCGCGCCGGCGCGGCGCAGTGCAGCGTCGAACACGTCGTCGCTGCCGACAATGGCACCGCTGTGGGTCTGGGCGGCCTGGTTGCCCGCCTTTTTGCGGCCGGCCTTGAGCACCACCACCGGTTTGGCGTTCGCGGCGGCGCGCAGTGCGCTCATGAAGCGGCGGGCGTTGGCGATGCCTTCCATGTAGACCACGATGCTGTGGGTCTGGGCATCGCTGGCCAGGAAATCCAGCACCTGGGCGATGTCGACCGAGGTATGAGGACCCAGCGACACCACGGCGGAAAAACCCACCGAGTTCTGTGTCGCCCAGTCGAGGATGGAGGCGGTCAATGCACCCGACTGGGAGACCAGTGCGAGCGAGCCGCTTCCGGCCAGCGGACCGACCACGCTGGCATTGAGTCCTGCACGTGGGCGCTGCACGCCCAGGCTGTTGGGGCCCAGCATGTGCATGCTGTGACGCCGGGCCACACGGTGCATCTCGGCGGCCTGTTCCGGGCTCACCCCACTGCCGATCACCAGGGCGGCGCGGCACTTGATGCGGCCGGCCACTTCCAGGGCCTGGATGACGTCTTCCGGAGGCAGCGCGATGATGGCCAGGTCCGCCCGGGTCTGGGCCAGGTCGGCCAGGGTGCCGGTGGTGTGGATGTCGATGAACACCAGCCGACCGGCGTACCGCTGGGCCCGCAACGCGGCACTGACCGCCTGGGCCTGGGCAAAACGCGGCTCGGGTGAATCCTTGGGGCCGGCGAATACGGCGATCGATTCGGGAAGGAACAGGGGGGTGAGGTAGTGCTTTTCCATGTTCAGGCAAAGGCCGGTGACCGAGCCGCCCGCATTGGCAGACCGGTCAGGCCAGTTTTCAACAGGTGTTTATCGGCCACCCGCGTGGCACGCGGGTGACGGGCCGACGGCCGGTCGGATGGGCGTT
>SBFU01000172.1 GCA_006227785.1 Burkholderiales bacterium | reverse complement strand
CTGGTGGCGGTGCTGGTGCTGGCCGAGCCGGTCTATCGCTGTCTGTCGGGGCGCTCGGCGCGGACCTGAGAGGTCGTGGACCAGCTGTGCCTGCTGCCTAGGGGCTCAGTGCATCACCACGGGCATCTGGGCCAGGCAGGCGTAGCCCTCCAGGGTGTCTTCCACTTCTTCCTGGGACGGTGTGCTCTGTTGCCAGGCCTGGATCTGGGTCTGGAACATTTCGGCCCAGGAGCCATCGAGGTAGACCTCTTTGCCCGAGCGCTTGTCGACGATCTCGAAGCCGTGCCTCGGGATCTGGGGGCCGGTCGCTTCGGGCACTTCCCCCTCCATGGGGGCATTGGCCAGGATGTGGACCACCGCAAAGGAATCCGAGTCGTAGAGCATGTGCATGACTGAAATATCCTTCAAATGGAAAAACCTGATCGCTGTCTGACCTTATATCGGCAAACGGACCGGTTTCTGCAGTTGTGACTGCCAGGAAACTGGGTTCGTTCCAGCAAAGTTCAAGAAGCGTGCCAAATTTGATACACCGGCATGCACCACGACGGTGCTGCAGGATCAGGGCAGGCGCCGCAGGGCCTGTTCCAGCTGGTCGCCGTCAGGCTGGACCAGGATCAGGCGCACCGGCATGTGATCGAGCTCGGGCGCGAGCCAAACGGAGAGCCGGGGATCGCCCTCGCGGCGCAGCACCCGGCGCACGTGCCAGGCCGTGAAGTCGCCGGCCGGGACACTGATGTTTTCCTGCCCGGCCACCTCGAAGTCCCAGGGCTCTGCGCTCGACGCACCGACCACCTGAAAGCTCATGCGCTGCCCGGCTGCCGGTGGCTGGGCGTTGAAGCGGGAGGCCAGCTGCAGGATGATGCTCAGGCGGTCCTGTGCGCCGGTCTGCAATGGGTCCTGCTGGGCAATGCCGGTGTAGCCGATCCGGGCCTGTTCACCATCAAACCGTGTCTCTCGCTCGCGGCGGCTGATGTCGGTGAAGCGGTCCGGGTGCAATCCGGTGGCATGCAGCTGCCCGGCGCTGCGCTGCGTGCGGCTGCCGAGCATGAATGCGCTGACCCGCATCTGGGCCTGGTAGGCCTGGCCGTCGTGCTGCCAGTCGAGGGTACCGCTGGCCTGGTAATTCATGCCTTTGGCCTGGCCGCTGACGTCGTACACGAGGCTATTGCTGGCCGGAGGGGTGGCTGGCGGCAGCCCCTGGGTACGGAAGGCCGGCAAGCTGCCCGGGGCGCGGGAGGTCGCTGGCGTGGCGGAGGCGCCGGGGAGCGCCGGGGCCACAGGTGACACGTCCGGCGAGGCCGGTGTCGCCATCGGGGCCTCGATCAGAGGCGTGGCGGGTGGCTGGGCTTCCACGGGCGGCTTGGAGGGTGTGCCGGCCGGCTCTGGAGCGACGTCCACACTTGCAGCGGAATCCTGGGCGGGAGGCTCGGGGTCTGCCGGTATCACCTGGACGGGAACCGGTTCAGGTGCGTCCGGCTGCCGCGGTATGGGGGCCGGAGGGACGCTTCTTGTCACCACTGGCGCAGCTGGCGGCGATGGCGGGGGAGGTGGCGGCGGGACCAGCAGCCAGCGCACCGAGCTGCGCTCAACGGGGGTCGGGGCGCCAGGCGGCAGCGCCAGCGCCGATGCGGGGGTCTGCTTGGCTGGCTGGGTTTCCGTGTGTGAACCGGCGCTCCAGTCGGTCGGACCGAGGGCATCCGTCCATGACGGTCGTCCAGTCAGCAGAACCAGGTGTGCGGCAAGCACCGCCAGTGTCAACAGCGAAAGGCGCCCGACGGGCGGCCCTTGGGGTGGCATGGGCAGGCTGATGCTCACCGCTGGCTCAGTCCGCCGGGCGGTAGCCCAGGTCGATGCTGAGACGCCGCGCACAATGGAGGAGGGCGGTGGCAGGTTTTCCGCCCCAGTCGGTGTCCAGCGTGGCCACCGAGCCCAGCACGACCAGGCCGAGCACCAGCCTGCCCTGGACATCGAAAACCGGCGCGCAGAAGCCACCAATGCCCGGGATCAGGCTGTGCACCACACGGCCCATGCCATGCCGTCGCGTCTCTTCCAGCACCACCTGCACGTCGGCCAGGGTGCGGGGCACGTCCTGCAGTGGCATGCCATTGCGTGGCAGGTGCTTGAGCCTGGCCAGTTCTTCCCGGATCATCGGGCTCACGCGCTCTGCGTCACGACCTTCGTGGCCCATGAAAGCGGCGAAGCAGCGGCCAGTGGCCGAGGTCACCAAGGGCATGACATCGCCCAGCCGCAAGGTCACCGGTACGGTCTGCGGCGCCTCGGCCCAGTGCACCATGGTCGGCCCGTGGTTGCCCCAGACGGCAATGGCCAGCGTATGCCCTGTCTCCGCGAGCAGGGCGGGAAGGCGTTCGCGAGCCAGCCGGACGGCATCCATGCGGCTGAGACTGGCCAGCCCCAGTCGCAGGGCAGCCGGTCCGAGGTCGTAGCGGGTGCTGACCGGGTCCTGGGCCACCAGGCCCATGCGCTGGAAGCTCACCAGGTACCGGTGGGCCTTGGCGGCACTCATGCCGGCCGCTGCGGCCAGGTCGCGCAGCATCATCGGTCCGCTGGCCTCGGCCATGGCGTTGAGCAGCTCGAAGCCGACCTCGACCGACTGGATGCCGGCCCGGGAAGGGGTGTCCTCATCGGCTGCATCGTCGTTTGCCGGTCGGGCCGCGTGGCGCTGGAGTTCGGTCGTGTCTGCCATGGTGAAATAGGGGCGAGGAATCCCGGGACGGGGAGCGAACCGGATCCTATCGGCCAATCTTACGGATAGGTTAATCTATTTCGCTATTCGTAATCAATTGGCATGTACACACGGAACACGCGGGGTGTGGACCCGCAGGAGATGACATGAAACTCGCCACCTACAAGGACGGCTCGCGAGACGGCCAGCTGGTTGTGGTCTCGCGCGACCTGTCCACCGCACATTATGCGACCGGCATCGCCCACCGGCTGCAGCAGGTGCTCGATGACTGGAACTTCCTGGCACCGCAGCTGGAGGACCTCTACCTCACCCTGAATCAGGGCAAGGCCCGACATGCGTTCCCTTTCGAGCCGGCCATGTGCATGGCGCCGTTGCCGAGGGCTTACCAGTGGGCCGACGGCTCAGCCTATCTCAACCACGTGGAACTGGTGCGGGCTGCCCGCAACGCCGACATGCCATCCAGCTTCTACGAAGATCCGCTGATGTACCAAGGCGGCAGCGACGACCTCCTGGGCCCCTGTGATCCGGTGGTGGTGCCCAGCGAAGACCACGGCATCGATTTCGAGGCCGAGATCGCCGTCATCACCGGCGACGTGCCCATGGGCGCTACGCCGGAGCAGGCACTTGACGGCATCCGCCTGCTGATGTTGGTCAACGATGTGTCGCTGCGCAACCTGATCCCGGCCGAACTGGCCAAGGGCTTCGGTTTTTTCCAGAGCAAGCCCGCCACCGCGTTCAGCCCGGTGGCGGCGACGCCCGACGAACTGGGCGATGCCTGGCAAGGGGGGCGCGTGCACCTGAGCCTGCAGAGCACCTGGAACGGGCGCCGGGTCGGCATGTGCGATGCCGGCCCCGAGATGGGTTTCCATTTCGGGCAGCTGATCGCCCACATCGGCAAGACACGT
>SBFU01000147.1 GCA_006227785.1 Burkholderiales bacterium | reverse complement strand
AACATCTTGCCCTTGTGGATCAGCGGCTGGGACTGCTGGCCCCGCTGCTTTTCGCCGCCAAAGGACATCGACCAGGCAGGCACCAGCCGGTTGATGTTTTTCGCATTGATGTTGGTCAGCGGTGAGTGCCGCTGCAACTGGGTGCCAAGACCGTTGCTCAGCACGCTGTCGGTGGTCTTGGCGTCGTTGGCGATCATGGCGTCGGTCACCTGCGCACCCACGTGTGCGGTGGCTGCCATGACCAAAAGGCTCAGTAGCGTACGTTTCACAGTTTTGTCTCCTGCTCGTTCAAGAGGTTGATGGCGGCTTCCGTGCGCAATGCCGGGCCGACGGCGAGCTTCCCAAGCCTCCAGTTCCCGGGTCGCACAAAGCCTTGGCGCAACATCCGTGCCAGCCCCTGGCGTGACACTTGGGTGGCCCGCAGAGGCTCATTGAAGGCGTGGCCGGGCCGCATGGGGCCTGGCAGACGCCATGTGCCGATACACCGCAGCGTGACACTGCTCAAAAATGGCGCACCCGGGGTGTGGTCTGTGTGACAGGTGCTGCCGGTGTCCCGCGCGCTTCAGCGTCCGCCCAGCGCGCGCTGCTCATAGCGCGGGTACCACTGCGTCAGGGTGCGGTGCCATTCCACCGGCTGGGCGGCCCAGGCGCCAAAGCGTGCCGGCACCGGCTGCGCCAGCAGTTCGGACAGGTCCCGGCCCGCCTCGGCCTGGGCGCCCATGTGGCTGGTGAGCCAGGTCACCCAGTCGCGTGTCTGGGCAATGCCGACCCGTCCTTCGTGCACCGGCCCGTGGCTGGGCACCACCAGCCGGAACGTTCCCGAGGCCATCAGCTTGTCCAGCCGGTCCAGGCTGGCCAGCCAGCGGGCGAAATCGGCGTGCGGGGTGGTCGGTACCCGATCGGCAAACACCAGCCCGCCGGCAAATACGACCCCGGTGCTGTGATCGAGCAGCACGAGATCGTCGGCTGTGTGTCCGTCCAGCCGCACCAGCTCCAGCCGGTGCTGTCCCAGAGTGCGGACACCAGGCGTGAGTGGCCGGGTTGCCGGTGTCGATGTGGTGCCCTTCATCCAGTCACCGCACAGGCGGTACAGGTTGTCGGCATAGGCACCCCCTTCGGCCTGCATGCCGGCGATGCTGCCCGCCAGGGCCTCGGTCGGCTGGTCAGACCAGGCCTGGTTGCCGAAAAAGTAGTCCGGGTGCAGGTTGAGGTTGAGCACCTGCACCACAGGCTCGGTCGTGGTCTGCCCGATCAGGCGCCGCTGCTGCTCGCCATACAGCCGGGACGGACCGGTGTTGATGACCACCACACCAGCCCCGGTGGCGATGAACGCGGTGTTGATGATGTTGCAACCGTTCTTGCGGCTGAAGTCGTCCACCGCACCCTCAATGACCCAGGTTCGCGGCGCAATGGGACGGGCCTTGAGGTCGTAGTTCAGGGTGCTCATGTCGGGCTTTGGCACATGGGCCTGGCTCTGTACAGCCGACTGGCCGTGCGCGGTCGGCAAGGCCAGGCCAATGGCAGCCATCAGCGTGCAAGTCAGCAGGCGCCTCATGACACCAGCTCCACATCGATGCGGTTGCCGTTGTTGTCGCGACCGGTCAACCGGAAGCTGCCCAGGGCAGCCGTGGGCAGTTCGAAGGTGATGATCGGGTTCTCTGACACCGGCTCGTGCAGTCCCAGCTTCCACCAAGGCTGGCCAGTCGCGTCCTGCAGCTCCAGGTGTTCCAGGTAGAAGGCCGGGATGCCCGCCACCAGCCCGGTGTCCATCGGGTGCATCACGCGCAGGCGCAGCCGGCGGCTGCCCTCCAGCACATTACTGAAGAAGCGCGCCTGCACCTGGTTGAGCGTCTGGCTCCAGCTGCCGTCGGCGCGCGTGGCGCCGGGCACGGTGCACCCGCCCCCGGCCGCCTGCACCCAGCTGCTGCCCACATGCCAGCGTCCGTCGGCGGTCTGCACCAGCGCACGGACGGGTGAGGCCTGCTCCAGTCGCAGCCGAAACGCCAGCACCGGCAGGGACCGCAGCGGCTCGAAGTCCAGCACCTCGCGCACCGGGTTGCGGTCGGCCACCACACGGATACGGCGGATGCCGCCCCCCACACCCGCCAGCGCGCGCGCGTCCACCAGAATGGGCACGTTCATCGCATCATCGGCAAAGGCGGGGCCCTTGACCACGACCTGGTCCGAAAAGCTCATGGGCGCCTGGCCAATGAACTGGCGGCGCAGGCCCGGCCACTGCATGGAGCCCAGCGGGTCGCCACCCGTGTGGTCTTCGGCCGCGCGCAGCGGTCCGACGGACAGCAGGCCCGCGAAAACGCCCAAGCCAACCACGGCCCGACGTTGAAGGGAAGGCTTCATCTTGTCTCTCCTGCCACGGTGGATCAGGCGGCTCCGCGTTGCCGGATCCAGCCTCGCTGCGGGTCATAGCCCCACAGCGCCAACACAAAAAATATGGCCGAGCAGCCCAGCAGCACCGCCCAGGCCATCCCGTTCACTTGCCCATGCAGGGCAAAGCGGATCGCCTCGACCCCGTGGCTGAACGGATTGAGCTGCGCCGCCTGATGCAACCACCAGGCGCCGGACTCCTCCAGCTTCCACAACGGATAAAGCGCCGGGCTGATGAAAAACATCGGAAAGATCACGAAGTTCATGGTGCCCGCAAAATTCTCCAGCTGCCGCACATAGACGGACAACACCAGGCCCAGTGCCGCCAGCATGGCAGCACAACAGGCCATGGTCAACAGCACCAGCGGCAGGTTCCAGGGCAGCACGGCCACGCCGAACAACCAGGCAATGAGCAGGAACACCCCCATTTGCAGCAGCGACAGGCTGGTGCCGGCCAGCAACTTGAACGCCAGCAGCCAGCCCCTCGGCAAAGGTGCCGTCAACAGCAGGCGCATCACCCCCATTTCCCGGTCATAGACCATGGACAGCGAGCTTTGCATGCCATTGAACAGGGCGATCATGCCCAGCAGGCCGGGCAGCATGTATTCCTTGTACTCGATGTAGGTCTCGTAGGGCGGCTGAACCGCGACACCGAACACGTTATGGAAGCCCGCTGAAAACACCACAAACCACAACAGGGGGCGCACCAGGGCCGAACCCAGTCGCGAAGGCTGTCGCAGAAAGCGGGCCACCTCGCGCCCGACCACGGCGCGCAGAGCCCGCATGAGGTGGAGCATCAGGGGCGTGCCTTGCATGCACTCTCCGCGCGGTCCACCCCCAGGGTGTCCATGGTTTCGGTCGGGTGCAGAACGCCGTCCATGGGCGCCAGTCCAATGACGCCGTCACCGTGTGTCAGGAACACCGGTTGTCGCAGCTGACCGTCCCATGGCCTGAAGCTCAGCACCTTGCCCTTGAAGCCGTCCAGTGTGACCGTGCCGCTCCTGAGGGCCTGCAGCTGCGCTGCTGCCCCGCCTTTGGGTTGGGCCAGCACCGCGGCCGCGATGGCGCGGCCGGCCATCCAGGCGGCCCAGTCGTGCCCCTGCATGGCCCGCTGGGTCTGGCGCAGGAAACGCCGGGTCAGCTGGGGCGCTCCATGCCGTTCCCACTGCGGGTGCCAGGCCAATGGCACCAGTCCTGCAGCCCCCGCCACCGGTCGGGGCCACTGCGT
>SBFU01000327.1 GCA_006227785.1 Burkholderiales bacterium | reverse complement strand
TCAGAACAGAACATGTTCAACCTGGTGCAGTTCCTGGTCGACCGCTATGCCGATGGCGCTCGCCGAGGTCTGCGCGGAACCCTCAAGCCGGGCGCGCCTTTGGAATACCCCGAGGTGGGGGTGTATCACCCGCGCATGGCCCAGCGCATGTCGGCCCAGCTGGCCGAGTTGCCGCGGGTGGCCACCAGCGGAAAGAACGGCACCGTCGGCCTGCTGGTCATGCGTTCCTATCTGTTGGCGGGCAACACCGGACACTACGACGGCGTGATCACCGCGCTGGAGGCCCGTGGCATGAAGGTGATTCCGGCCTTTGCCACCGGGCTGGACAACCGGCCTGCGATCGAGAGCTATTTCTTCAGGAACGGCCAGCCTGCCATCGACGCCATGGTCTCGCTGACCGGTTTCTCATTGATCGGCGGTCCGGCCTACAACGATGCCCATGCGGCCGAGGACATCCTGGCCCGACTGGACGTGCCCTACCTTGCGGTGACGCCGGTGGAGTTCCAGACCCTGGACCACTGGGGTGCATCGCCACGCGGCTTGCTGCCGGTCGAATCCACCATGATGGTGGCCATCCCCGAGCTGGACGGTGCCACCGGCTCCATGGTCTACGGTGGGCGAGGCGGCTCACGGCACGTCAGCTGCAACGGATGTGCCAAGGCCTGCACCTTCGACCATCCGGAAAGCGCGCACGACATGCAGACCTGCAGCGAGCGGGCCGATGCCCTGGCCGCTCGGGTGGGCAAGCTGATTGCGCTGCGCCGATCTGAACGGGCACAGCGCAAGGTCGCTGCGATCATCTTCAACTTTCCACCCAACGCCGGCAACACCGGCACCGCGGCCCATCTGGCGGTGTTCGAATCGCTGCACAACACCCTGGCCGCTTTGCAGCGCCAGGGTTATACCGTCGACCTGCCCCCCAGCGTGGATGCATTGCGCGAGCGCATCATCAACGGCAACGCGGCCCAGTACGGTGCGCCCGCCAATGTGCACGCGCTGGTGACCGTGGATGACCATGTTCGGCGCGAGCGGCACCTGCGTCAGATTGAGGCCCAGTGGGGTCCTGCGCCTGGCCAGCTGCTGGCCGATGGCCAGCACATCTTCATCCTGGGCGAGCGCTTCGGCAACGTGTTTGTCGGTATCCAGCCTGGCATGGGCTACGAAGGCGACCCGATGCGCCTGCTGTTCGAGCAGGGCTTTGCGCCCACGCACGCGTTCTCGGCTTTCTACCGCTGGGTCCGCGAGGACTTCGGTGCCCATGCCGCGCTGCACTTTGGCACCCACGGCGCGCTGGAGTTCATGCCCGGCAAGCAGAACGGCCTGACCGCCAGCTGCTGGCCCGACCGCCTGATCGGGGACATGCCGAACATGTACCTCTATGCATCGAACAACCCGTCCGAAGGCACCATTGCCAAGCGCCGGGCCGCCGCCACCCTGATCAGCTACCTGACGCCGCCGGTGGCACAGGCTGGCCTGTACAAGGGCTTGATGGAGCTCAAGGACCTGCTGGAGCGCGTGCGCAGCCTGGAGCCTGAGGCGCAGGTCGAGCGCGCCGAACTGATGCCCATGATCCAGACCCTGGCGACCGAGCTGGACCTGTGTGGTGCGGATGAGGCCTGGGGGGACGACGCCGAGGTCCAGGTCGCGCGCCTGACCGATGCCGTGCTGGAGCTGGAGTACACGCTGATCCCCTGCGGGCTGCATGTGGTGGGGCAGGCGCCCAGTGAATGCGAGCGGGTGGAGCTGCTGCTCGCCTGCGCCGAGGCCACCCATGGCGAGACATCGGGTGAGCAGCGCCTGCGACCGGCGGTGGAAGCCATGGTGCAGGGAGCCACGCCCGAAGCCGCACTGGCTCAGGTGCGCGGGCTGGCGGAGCTGGCGGGGGAGGACCGGGCGCAGTTGCTCAGGACCCTGGTGGCGCTGGCTGACACCGACACGCTGCTGTGCCAGGACCACGAAATGGAGGGCATCCTGCGCGCGCTCGATGGCCGTTTTTTGCGGCCGGCCCCTGGGGGCGATCTGCTGCGCACGCCGGCCATCCTGCCGACCGGGCGCAATGTGCACGGCTTCGATCCGTTCCGCATTCCCACTGCCTACGCGGTCAAAGATGGTGCGCGTCAGGCCGAACGGCTGATTGAGCGGCACATGGCCGATGGCAACGCGTTCCCGGAGAGCATTGCCATGGTGCTGTGGGGCACCGACAACCTCAAGAGCGAGGGCGGTCCGATCGGGCAAGCGCTGGCGCTGATGGGCGCACGGCCGCGTTTCGACAGCTACGGCCGGCTGGCCGGCGCCGAACTGATGTCCCTGCAGGAGCTGGGTCGTCCACGCATTGACGTGGTGATTTCGCTCTCGGGCATTTTCCGCGACCTGTTGCCGCTGCAGATCCGCCTGCTGGCCGAAGCCGCTTTTCTGGCCGCCAGCGCCGACGAACCCCTGGAACTCAATGCCATCCGGCGTCATGCGCTGGACTACCAGGCCCGCCACGGCGGCGACCTGGAAACCGCCTCGCTGCGGGTGTTCGGCAATGCCGAAGGCGCCTATGGCGCCAACGTCAACAGCCTGATCGACAACAGCCGCTGGGAGGACCCGGACGAGCTGGCCGAGACCTACAGCCGCCGCAAGGGATTCGCCTACGGCCGGGCGGGCCAGCCGATGCAGCAGGCGCAACTGCTCAAGAGTGTGCTGGCCGACGTGCAACTGGCCTACCAGAACCTCGATTCGGTCGAGCTGGGCGTGACCACGGTGGACACCTATTTCGACACCCTGGGCGGGGTCAGTCGTGCCATCCAGCGAGCCAAGGTGCAGCGCGACGGCGCTGGCGCGCAGGTGGCGCCGGTCTACATCGGCGACCAGACGCGGGACAGCCACGGGGGCGGCACGGTGCGCACCCTGAACGAGCAGGTGGCCATCGAGACCCGCACCCGCATGCTCAATCCCAAATGGACCGAGGGCATGCTCAAGCACGGTTTTGAGGGTGTGCGCCAGATCGAGGTGCACCTGACCAACACCATGGGCTGGTCGGCCACCACCGGTCAGGTGCAGCCCTGGGTGTACGAGCAGCTGACCCAGGCCTTCATGCTTGACCCCGACATGCGCAAGCGCCTGGCCGAGCTCAATCCCACCGCTTCGGCGCGGCTGGCCAGCCGCTTGCTGGAAGCGTCCGACCGCCAGTTCTGGCAACCCGATCCTTCGGTCCTGAAGGCGCTGCGCGAAGCCAGCGAAGAGCTGGAAGACCGGCTCGAAGGCGTGTTCGAAGGAGCCCCTGCATGATCACTGAAACCAGCGTTCCTCTGACCGACCTGAGGCGAGCTTCCGGCAGGGCCCAGCGCGCCGATGGCGAGGGCAGCGTACAGGTGCAGATGGACGGCTCGGTCAAGATCGGCAATGCCAAGGTGTTTGCCATCTACGGCAAGGGTGGTATCGGCAAGAGCACGACCAGCTCCAATCTGTCCGCAGCCTTCTCGCACCTGGGCAAGCGGGTGCTGCAGATCGGCTGTGACCCCAAGCACGACAGCACCTTCACCCTGACCAAGAAGATGCTGCCCACGGTGATCGACGTGCTGGAAACCGTCGACTTCCACCCTGAGGAGCTGCGGCCGGATGACTTCGTCTT
>SBFU01000326.1 GCA_006227785.1 Burkholderiales bacterium | reverse complement strand
CCGCTGGAATTGATGCCCCGCACATGGCTGCCGGTGATGCCCGTGTAGACACGGGCAATGCGGCAGTCGGCCATCAGTTCGGCCTCCTTGAGGGCCTGCTGGATGCACTGCACGGTGGCGTCAATGTTGACCACCACACCGCGTTTGAGACCGTGGCTGGGCGCCACCCCCAGCCCCGCGAGCTTGAGTTCGCCACCCGGCAGCACCTCGGCCACCACCACCATGATCTTGGCGGTGCCAATGTCCAGTCCGACCACCAAATCCTTGTATTCCTTGGCCATGATCGTTTCTCGATTACCTCGTGTTTCCTGTTCGACCCGTGTCGGTGACGGTGGTCACTCCCTGCAGGCGCAGCGCATATCCGTTCGGGTAGCGCAGATCGACCGTCTGGATGGCGCCCGGGTAGCGCTGGGTGAGCTGTCCGACGGTTCCGGTGAACATCCGCGCACGTTCAAGCAGCTTGTCGGGTGAGCCACGACCCAGCTCGACGTGCGCACCGTTGTCCAGCCGGGCACGCCAGTTGCCCCGGTCATTGAGTTCAAGGCGCTCCAGGCCCATGTCCAGCCGCGCCATTTCGGGCCTGAGTTGCTGGAACGCGTCCCACACCTGGCCCGCCAGGGACGCTGGACCGGCCAGCTCCGGCAGGTCATCGCGGTCGTCCGGCATGGCTTCGAACACCTCTCCAAAGGTGTTGACCAGCTGACCGGAGCCGGACTGCCCCCACCATGCCACCGGCACATGTTCTTCGAGGGTGACTTTCAGGCGATTGGGAAACTCGCGCTGCACAAGTGCCCGGCGCACCCACGGTACGGTTTCGAACAGGGCACGCACCTTGTGCAGATCGGCATCCAGGATGCTGCTGGACACCTGCTGGCGCAGCTGGGTGGCCAGTTGCGCTCTCAGCCTGACGGCATTCTGGTGGGTCACATCCCCCTGCACCGTGATGCCCTGGATGGTCCAGACGGGATGGCGCAGCACCCAGGCGCCCAGGGCCAGCGTACCCATGGCCAGCAGCACCACGATCATGGCGGCAGTGGCCATGTTCATGAGGCGGATGTCCAGGGGCAGCTCGGTCTTCATGGGCGACGGGCTCCTGCCGGGTTGTCCAGGTCGGCCGTGGCCAGTACGCTCAGGCACAGGTCCTCGTAGGACAGGCCTGTGGCGCGTGCCGACATTGGCACCAGGGAGTGGCTGGTCATGCCCGGCGAGGTGTTGATTTCCAGCAGCCAGGGACGTCGCGTGCGGGCGTCGATCATCACGTCGGCCCGGGCCCAGCCACGGCAATCGAGGGCGCGGAAGGCCTTGAGCACGAGCGCCTGGATGGCCTCTTCCTCGCCCGGCGGCAGACCACAGGGCACCAGGTACTGGGTGTCGTCGGTGAAGTACTTGTTCTGGTAGTCGTAGTTGCCGTCCGGCGCCACGATGCGGATCACCGGCAGCGCCCGCGCGCTGGTGCCCGAACCCAGCACCGGGCAGGTCACCTCCTGACCGGCAATGAACTGCTCGCACATCACCATCGGGTCCTGACCTGCGGCCAGTGCGTAGGCCGCCTCGCATTCGTCGGTCGCCATCACCTTGGTCAATCCGATGGTCGAACCCTCGCGCACTGGCTTGACGATCATGGGGGTACCCAGGGCCTCGAAGGCCGCGCGGGTCTCCTCGGCACTGTGGACCTGGCGCCAGGCCGGCGTCGGCAAGCCTTCGGCCAGCCAGATGCGTTTGGTCATGAGCTTGTCCATGGCCACTGCCGAGGCCATCACGCCCGGCCCGGTGTAGGGAATGCCCAGCAGCTCCAGCGCGCCCTGCACGGTGCCGTCCTCACCGAACCGGCCATGCAAGGCGATGAAGCAACGGTCAAATCCTTCACGCTTGAGCTCGTCCATGGTCCGTTCGGCCGGGTCGAAAGCATGCGCATCGACCCCGCGGCTGCGCAGGGCCGCCAGCACGCCGCCGCCCGACATGAGCGACACCTCGCGCTCGGCCGAACGCCCCCCCATCAGGACCGCCACCTTGCCCAGCGCCCGGGCGTCGATCGGATTCGGATTGGCAGGCACGTTCAGCTCCCTTCCCTGGTGGCCAGTTCGATCACCTGGGCGGCCACGGCACCAATGGAGCCAGCCCCCATGCACAGCACGACGTCGCCGTCGCGCGCGTTGTCCAGCACCGCCTGCGGCATGCCCGCGATGTCATCGACGAAAACCGGCTCCACCTTGCCCGCCACCCGCAGCGCCCGAGCCAGCGATCGACCGTCAGCCGCCACGATGGGGGCTTCACCGGCCGCGTACACCTCGGCCAGAAGAACCGCGTCGGCCTGACCGATCACCTTGACGAAGTCCTCGAAACAGTCGCGTGTGCGGCTGTACCGGTGCGGCTGGAAGGCCAGCACCAGACGCCGCCCCGGGAACGCACCGCGCGCCGCCGACAGCGTGGCGGCCATCTCGACCGGGTGGTGCCCGTAGTCGTCGACGATGGTGGCCACGCCACCGGTGGGCAGGGCGGCCTCACCATATCGCTGGAAGCGCCGGCCCACGCCCTTGAACTCGGCCAGCGCCTTGAGCACGGCCTCGTCCGGCACACCCAGCTCCACGGCGATACCGATGGCGGCCAGCGCGTTGAGCACGTTGTGCTGGCCCGGCAGGTTCAGCACCACATCGAGGTCCGGCAGCTCGACGCCGTTGCGGCGCTGCACGGAGAAGTGCATCTGGCCACCCACCGGGCGCACGTTCACCGCCCGGACCTGGGCGTCCTCGGCCAGGCCATAACTGGTGATCGGACGGGCGATCTGGGGCAGAAGATCGCGAATGGCAGGGTCATCGACACACACCACCGCAGCGCCATAAAAGGGCATGCGGTGCAGGAAATCGACAAAGGCGGCCTTGAGGCGACCGAAATCGTGACCGTAGGTGTCCATGTGGTCGGCATCGATGTTGGTCACCACCGACAGCACAGGCAACAGGTTCAGGAAAGAGGCATCGGACTCGTCGGCCTCGACCACGATGTATTCGCCGGAACCCAGTTGGGCATTGGCGCCCGCACTGTTGAGCCGCCCGCCGATCACAAAGGTGGGGTCCAGTTGGGCAGCGGCCAGCACGCTGGCGACCAGACTGGTGGTGGTCGTCTTGCCATGGGTGCCGGCGATGGCAATGCCCTTCTTCATCCGCATCAGCTCGGCCAGCATCACGGCGCGCGGAACCACAGGAATCAGGCGCGCATGGGCGGCGACCACCTCCGGGTTGTCGTCCTTGACGGCGGTGGAAGTCACGATGGCGTCGGCACCGGCAATGAAGCGTTCGTCGTGTCCGAGGTGCACCGTGGCGCCCAACGACACCAGGCGACGCGTGGCCGCGTTCGTGCCAAGATCGCTGCCCGAGATAACATAACCCTGGTTGAGCAGCACCTCGGCAATACCGCTCATGCCCGAACCGCCGATGCCGACGAAATGAATATGGCGAATGGCATGTTTCATGCCGTCCTCACTTTCGCGAGTTGCTCGCAGGCGGTCACCACGGCCGCCACCGCTTCGGTCTTCTTCATCTGTTGGGCCTTGGTGGCCATCTCCATCAGTTGCGGGCGCTGCAGGACCTGCAGGCGCTGGGCCAGCAGCGCTGGCGTGAATTCGGTCTGC
>SBFU01000038.1 GCA_006227785.1 Burkholderiales bacterium | reverse complement strand
CACCGAGGGCTACCAGCCCTTGCGAGAGCAACTGGCCTCTTTCATGGCCAGCAAGGGTAACCAGGACGTGAACCCCAACGACCTGATCGTCACCACCGGCAGCCAGCAGGCACTGGACCTCCTGGGCAAGACGCTGGTCTCGCCTGGCGACAAGGTCATCGTGGAAGGGCCCACCTTCCTGGCCACCATCCAGTGCTTCCGCCTGTACGGAGCCGACTTGGTCACTGCGCCGGTCGATGGCGAGGGTGTTCAGACCGACGCGCTGGAGCGGCTGATCGTTGAGCACAAGCCCAAATTTGTCTACCTGATCCCCACCTTCGGCAACCCCAGCGGCGCCATGCTCAGCCTGGAGCGGCGCAAGCGGGTGCTGGAGCTGGCCGTGCAGCACCAGGTGCTCATCGTCGAAGACGACCCCTATGGCGACCTGTATTTTGGTGACGCTCCGCCACCCAGCCTGCTGGCCCTGTCGGCCCAGGTGCCCGGCAGCCGCGACCACCTGGTGCATTGCGGCAGTCTGAGCAAGGTGCTCTCGCCTGGTCTGCGCGTGGGCTGGATGGTGGCGCCGGCCGAATTGCTGGCCAAGGCCACCATGTGCAAGCAGTTCAGCGATGCCCACACCAGCACCTTTGCCCAGGCCACGGCGGCGCAATACCTCAAGGCCGGCCGCATGCCCGGCACGCTGGCCAAGGTGCGCGCTGTCTATGCCGAGCGGGCCGCTTCCATGGGTGATGCGCTCCGCAGTGAGCTGGGCGATGCGATCAGCTTTGTGCAGCCGCAGGGTGGCCTGTTTGTGTGGGCCCGCCTGACGGGTGCTGGCGGCAAGGTGGCCGACGGCGCAGAGCTGGCCCGGCGGGCGATCGACCAGGGTGTGGCCTTTGTGCCTGGGGCGCCGTTCTACGCCAGCAGTCCCGACCATTCCACGCTGCGCCTGAGCTTTGCCACCGTGGGCGTGGACCGCATCCGTGAAGGGGTGGGGCGCCTGGCCAAGGCGCTCTGAATTTCAGCTGGCCTGACCGCAGCCGACCCGCTCGACGCGGGTCGAGCCCATCACGGTCACACCCTTGTTTTCGGGGTTGTTGCCCAGCACGGTGGTTCCGTCCGAGGTCAGTGCCAGCCGGGCGTCGCAATGGACCCTGATTTCCATGCCGCCCATCACGTTGACCGTGGTTCGCATGCAGTACCAGCCCCGGGGGTTGAGCAATTCAATGGCGCTGCCACCCATCACGTTGACGCCCGGATTGATCAGCACCAGAGCGGGTTGGGCGGTGACCTGTTTGTCCACCGTGTCCTGCCCGATGCCGAAGACCTTCACCGAGGTCGACAGGGTGCGGTAGGCGGGGTTGCTGCCAAACGGGTGCTTGCCCCAGGCCTTCAGGCAAGCCGCGATGCTGCTGTTGGGCTCTTCGCTCTGGGCCTGCGCCGTTGCCGGTACAAGCAGGCATGCGCCAGCGAGCAGCATCGCAGAGGGCAGGACCTTGGAAAGGGTACGGGCAGGCATGGGCTGTCTCCTGGTAATGGGTACCGTTCTGAGGCGATTCTGCGTGCAGCATAGCATCGGCCCATTGACTCGCGCAGCTGCCCGTGCCGACCGTTCCCCGGGTGGCGTGCAGCAGTCCGTCATGACCGCCATGCGGCCAGGTCCTGCATGTCATCGTGATGCAGCACCCGCAAGCCGATGGCCGCAGCCGGTGACCTGGCCAACTGCCTCACCTGGTTGACGATGGCGCGAGCGACAGTGCTCACCTCGATGCCGCGGTAACGGCTGAACCGGCCGACCAGAACCGCATTGACCAAGGGCATCAGCCCCCCCGCCAGGGACTCCCCGAGCCGGAATTCTTCCCGGTGGCCCAGCAACAGACCGGGCCGGCAAATGACGAGGTTGCCGAAGTGCATGGTCTTGAGCGCGTCCTCCAGCTGGCCCTTGACCCGGCTGTAGAACACTGGCGCGTCCGCCCGTGCACCCAGTGCCGACATCAGCAGGAAGTGGCGGGCCCCGGCCGCCTGGGCCAGGCGGGCCGCTTGCAGGGGGTAGTCGTGGTCCACTCGGCGAAAGGCGTCCTGACTGCCGGCTTTCTTGATGGTGGTGCCCAGGCAGCAGACCACGGCGTCCACCTGGAACAGTTCGGGACGGTTCACCAGTTGTTCGAAGTCCACCACCGGTGCCTGGAGCCTGGGGTGGGTCATGGACAGGGGCGATCGCACCGGGGCCACGATCGAGCTGACTTCAGGGGCTTCCAGCAGGCCCCGAAGCACTTCACGCCCCGTCACACCGGAAGCACCGAGCAGCATGACCTTCATTGGCATTCTCCATGGGTGGCTGTCACTGCAGCACCCCCAGCGCAAACGGCAGGCTGGCCAGCCCGAGGAGGGTGGACAGCGTCACCAGACCGGCCACATAGGCGCCGTTGTAGCCCATGCGGGCCGCCAGCACATAGCAGCTGGAGGCGGTGGGCACCGCCGAGAACATCAGCAGGATGGCGGTCTGGGTGGGGTCCAGACCGAACAGACGAGAGAGCCCCAGCGCCATCAGCGGCATGCCCAGGTGCTTGATGCCCAGGACCGAAATGCCCAGAGCCTTGGCCTGTGCCAGGCTACCGAATTGCATGCCGGCACCTGCGGCCATCAGGCCCAGTGCCAGTGAGGCCTGACCGACGCGGCTGACGCTGGGCTCCAGCCAGCCCGGGATGGCGAAACCGGCGAGGTTGGCCAGCAGGCCGCTGGCGGTCGCGATGATCAACGGGTTGCGCAGCAGTTCACGCACGAAGCCCTGGCCACCGTGCCGCGCCATGGGCCAGACGGCCCCGACATTGAACAGGGGCACGCAGACGCCGATGATGACCGCGATCATGAGCAGGCCCTGCGCGCCGGCCAGCCGATCGGCCACCGCCAGCGCGATGAAGGAGTTGAAGCGGAAACCCACCTGCGCGCTGGCCGCGTGCAGCCGGCGGTCCACATGACGGCCCAGCCAGGGCCAGTGCGGGATGCTGTAGTTGAGCAGGATGGCGGCCACGCCCAGACTGAGGGCGGCGCCCACCAGGCTGGAAGCGGCGGCCAGGTCCAGTGGACTGCGCAGCACGGCCTGGAACAGCAGCACCGGGAAAAGCACGTAGTACACCAGGCGTTCGACCTGCTCCCAGACGCCCCGGTCCAGCGCGGTGAAGCGGCACAGGAGGTAGCCGAACAGGATGAGCGAGAAGTCCGGAAATAGCAGTTCGGCGAAGTTCACCGCTGGAGCATATCAAGGCCGACCCGGGTCAGCGCTGGCCGCGTGCGGTGGCCTGTTGGCACGCCGTCAATTCGGTGACACCCCCATCGCTGGGCAGCCAGTGGGACAGGGGGCGACAGCCTTGCATCGGGTCGCAGCGCTCGTAGTCAGGCACAAAGACCGAGCGGCTCAGTATCAGTCTGTCCGGGGTGGCTTGTGTGGGTGTGTATTGGTACCAGCCGTTGATCAGCTTGGCGTCGGTCGGTGGCTCCATGCCCGCTGCCGAACCACGGATGCGCGCTGCCACGGCATGCAGCACGGCCGTGCCCGGCTGCATGCCCTGGCGCACTTCGTAGTCCTCTTCCCATCGCTGCCGCTCGATGGAGTGCGTCCAGGCCAGGGTGAAGCGGTCGCCGGGAACGAACAC
>SBFU01000299.1 GCA_006227785.1 Burkholderiales bacterium | reverse complement strand
CCCAGGCTCCGCAGCTCCGCCATGAATGGCATCAGGTCTGGCTCATACTGGCCAGCGAACGGATTACGGATGACGGCAAGAGCCGCAGCCTGCCGCAAGGGAACGGCCGGCGCGGGCCCGCCTTCGTGGTACTGGGTTTCGATCGTGAGGCTGCGTTTGCGAATGGCGATCAAGGACATGGGGTGCGCTCCGGCGGGTGTCACTGCTGAGGAATCTTCGCTTCGGCCACGACCTGGGTCCACTTCTCGGTCTGCGCCGCCACCATCGCCCGCATTTCTTCGGGCGTGCTGCCGCGTACCTCACCGCCCATATCTTCCAGCCGGGTTCGCACAGCGGGCAATTGCAGCACCTTCTGCACCTCGGCATTCAGACGATCGACAATCGGGCGAGGTGTTCCGGCGGGGGCCATCAGGCCAGCCCAGGAGCTGACGTCATAGCCTGCAACGCCCTGCTCGGCAACTGTTGGCACGTCAGGCAAGCCTGGCCAGCGCTGCGCGCCTGTGGTGGCGATGGCTCTCAACTTGCCAGCCTTGATGTTGGCCATGACTGCGGTAGGGGGCGCGATGATGAGGGGAATGTCGCCCGAAAGCAAAGCACCAAGAGAAGCGGAATCACCACGGTAGGGCACATGCAGCAACTGGGTCCTGGACATGCGGGCCAGCAGCTCGACCGCCATGTGATGGGTGGAGCCTATACCGGCCGATCCATAGGATACCGTGCCCGGTGCCGCCTTGGCCTTGGCCAGCAGCTCGGCCAGCGTTGCCGGCTTGGCATCGGCCTGGGTCACCAGCAGGAACGGAAAGAAGGTGATGGTGCTGACCATGGCAAAGTCGTCCACCGTCTTGTAGGGCAGGCTCTTGTACAGCGCACCCGCCGCGGTGTGCCCGCCCGTGGCGAGCAACAGGGAGTGTCCGTCGGGCTGGGCCCGGGCGACGGTGCCCGCAGCGATGGTGCCACCGGCACCCGCTTTGGCCTCCACCACGACCGGTTGCCCCAATGTCTTGGCGAGTTCATTACCGACGGTGCGGGCAATCGTATCGGCGTTGCCACCCGCGGCGAACCCCTGAAGGATCGTGATCGGGCGATTGGGGTAAGCAGGCGCCTGTGCATGCCCATGGCTCAGTGCCCAGGGGGATGCCATGGCCGTGCTCATTTGCAGAAACTGTCGACGCAACATTTTTTGTCTCCTTTTGGTGGTCTGGCAAAACGCGCGGTCAGGGGCTGCGACCTGTACCACGCCGGGGGGTTGAAATCACGGGGTCAAAACGATCTTTCCCATCGTTGCGCCCGCATCCAGAATCCGATGGGCTTCCTGGACCTGGTGCAGCCGGAGCACGGTCGGGGTCGGCACCCGCACATGACCCGCGGCCAGCAGGACGAGCGACTCATCCATCAGCCGGCGGCGCAAGACCGCATCGGCGTCGAAGGTGTGCATCGAGAAACAGCGCAAGGCGAGGCTGCGTCCCAGCAGCGACCGCATCGTGACGAACACGTCCTCGGGCGGGAGCCCCGCGACCGCGTTGTAGGACACCACGGTCCCCATGGGCGCAAGGCTGTGCAGGCATTCGGTGAGCGACTGGCCCCCGATGGGGTCAAACGCCAGGTCCACGCCGCTGCCCGACATCAGGGTTCGCACGCTCTGCGACAACGGTGCCGATGCAGTGTTGAACACCTCGTCAAAGCCGTTGGCCATCGCAAACTGACGCTTCGCCTCTGATCGCACCGAACCCAGCACCGCCATCCCGCGGTGCTTGGCCAGTTGCGCCAGCATGGTCGCCACGCCGCCAGCGGCGCCTGTGATCAGCACCGATTTCGCTGTGGTGGCGCCCCCCGCCAGAAACAGGGCGTGCGCCAGCTGAAGATTCGGTGCGCTGACCGCGGTGTGTGCGTCCAGACCGGCAGGGAGTGGAAACGGCGCCTCCTGCGGCACGACGATGGCTTCGGCGTAGCAACCTCCCCGTACGGGAAGCTCCCGCGCGCTCACCAGCACCCGGTCACCCACACGCCAGCGCGTCACCTCGGGCCCCACCGCATCGATCGTCCCGGCCAGCTCGGCACCCGGGATGGCCGGCAGCGGCGGCATCCACTTGTAGGTGCCGTTGCGGATCAGCACATCGGGGCGGCCCACGCCGATCGCCTCGGTGCGCACGCGCACCTGTCCCGATGCCGGCGCCACGTCGGGAAGGGTCACCAGCGTCAAGGCTTCAGGCCCTCCTGGAACGGAAACCTGTATGGCGCGCATGCCCTCAGTCCTGCGCGACGATGGGGTTCACCAGCGTGCCGATGCCTTCGATCTCGACTTCGCACACATCACCCGGCTTCATGAAGCGTTGCGGCTTGCGGCTCCAGCCCACGCCGGCCGGCGTGCCGGTGATGATCACGTCGCCCGGCACCAGCGTGAAGATGGTGGACGCGTAGGCGATCAGCCGCGGCACGGAAAAGATCATGTGGCCGGTGTGGCTGTGTTGCACCACCTCGCCGTTCAGACGGGTTTCCAGCTTGAGTTCCCGGCCCGGTGCGATCTCGTCGGCAGTGACCATCCAGGGGCCGAAGCCGCCGGTGTCTTCGAAGTTCTTCCCCGAGGCGATCTGCTTAGCGTGGAACTGCCACTCCCGGATGCTGCCATCGTTGTAGATGCTGTAGCCCGCAACGTGTTCATAGGCTTTGGCTTCGGGGATGTTGCGTCCGGCCTTGCCGATGATGACCGCCAGCTCGCCTTCCCAGTCCAGTGTCTCGGACACGTGGGGCCGTACGATGGGCCTACCGTGCGCCACCTGGGACCGCCACACGCGCAGGAAGATCGGCGGTTCTTCGGACAGCTCACGATGCATGCCCGCGGCCAGCACTTCCTGGTGGTGGTCCATGTAGTTGCGCACCGCGCACACGATCTTTTCCGGCCGGGGAATCACCGGAAGGTAGGCGAGTCCGGCCAACGGTGCATCTGCCGCCAGTCCCTCCACATCTTTGGCAGCCTGCAGGTAGCGACCCGATCCGATGTAGTCGGCCAGCGTTGCGCAGGCGGGTATGCGGCGACCCAGATCGACCACGCCATCGCCAACCACGGCGCCCCAGGTCTCGCGACCGTCCAGAACAAAAGAAAGCAGTTTCATAAAGGTTCCTCGTCAGAAGAGTGCAGGTGGAAGGAATCAGGCGGCAGGCGTCTGCTTCACAAAACGATCACGCCACGCCTCGATGGGCATGAAGCTGGGGTCCCGACGGCAGATCGCTTCGGTCTGCGCCAGGATTTCGGCGTCCGGCAGGGACAGGTCCAGCGGGTCGCCGTGAGGCTGCGAGATGTAGAAGGGCATGTCGAAATAGGTCTCGACGGTGTTGCCCTCCGGATCGGCGAAATACACCGACAGCGCGTTGCCGTGGTTGAGCGGCACCACCCGGGTCGCGCCCAGCGCCTCGGCTTTGGCCCGGGTATCGCGCAGCGACTGGATGGACGGCATGACGAAGGACAGCTGCATCACCGTGCTGAAAGTGGCCTCCGGTGGCCGCCCTCCGGCAATCACCAGCTGGTGGTGCTGATCGGGGTTGGCGCTAAGGAACACCAGCGGACTTTTGAACGTGCGACCGACGCCCCGGCCGGTCTCCGTCAGTCCGAACACCGTTTTGTAGAAGGTCACCATGCGCTC
>SBFU01000059.1 GCA_006227785.1 Burkholderiales bacterium | reverse complement strand
GATAGCTTCTCTGGCGGACGCGCCGGCACAGTGTGCTGCCGGTGGGTTCGGCCGGTGTTTCGGTGCACTGGCCGCTGATGTCGAACTTCCAGCCGTGAAAGGGGCAGCGCAGGCCATCGCCCTCGTTGCGGCCATAGGCCAGGTCGGCTCCGCGGTGGGGACAGTCGCGGTCGAGCAGGCCGAAACGTCCCTGGGCATCCTTGAACAGCACCAGATCCTGTCCGAGCAGGCGGACCGCCTTGACCGGCCGGGTCGCCATGGCGGGGTCGAAGCGGGGGTCGAACTCGTCGAGCAGGGCCACCGGTTGCCAGTAACGGCGCAACAGCTCGCCGCCGGGTGTGCCGGGTCCGACCCGGGTGAGTTTGTCGTTCTGTTCGGCTTTCATGGCGTCAAGGTGCGAAGGGGGAGGGTAAACGGTATACCGTTTTGTGGTTTCAGTGTACAGTTGACGGCATGGGCTTGCAAGAATCCGTTTTGATGCAGTTGCGCGACCTGATCCTCAGCGGTGTGTTTGCGCCGGGTCAGCACCTGGCCGAACAGCAGCTGGCCCAGCGACTGGGCGCGTCCCGCACACCGGTGCGGGCGGCCTTGGTGCAACTGGAGCAGGAAGGCCTGCTGGAGTCCACCGAGACCGGCAAGCTGCAGGTGCGGCCCCATACCGCGCAGGAGGTTTGTGATGCCATCGCGGTTCGCGGGCACCTGGAGGGCATGGCGGCTCGCCTGGTGGCCGAGCACGGCGTATCGCGGGCCTTGCAGGGCGATCTGCAGGCCTGCCTTGACGAGGGCGACCGCCTGCTGGCCGCCCCGTCAATGGACATCGACGCCTACGCCGACTACGCGCGCATGAACGACCGTTTCCATGTGCTCATCCTGCAGGCCTGCGGTAACCGGGCGCTGCAACGGGCGGTGGCGCAGAACGACCGGCTGCCGTTTGCGCCGGCGTCGGCGATGCTGCCGATGCAGGGCACGCTGGACAAGGATCTGGACTGGATGCGCTACGCCCACCGCCAGCACCACATGCTGGTCGACGCCCTGCGCCGGGGCGAAGGCGCTCGTGCGCAGGCCCTGGCCACCGAGCACACCGAGGTGGCCCAGATGAACATGCGGCTGGCGCTGGAACGGCGCAGCGAATCGCAGGCGGTGTTGCCGGCCATCCGCCTGGTGGTGGGGTAAGCGCCAGCGGCCGACCGGCCGACACGGGTGTATCGTCGCAAGATGTCCAGCGAGAACACGACCCTTGCCACCGGCACGCTGTGTCTGCGCCGCGTCGGCATCGACACCTACCACGAAAACGTCGCCTACCTGCACCGCGACTGCGCCATCTACCGGGCCGAGGGCTTCCAGGCCCTGTCCAAAGTGGAAGTGCGCGCCAATGGCCGGCGCATCCTGGCCACGCTCAATGTGGTCGACGACGAACGCATCGTGGGCTGTGACGAGCTGGGCGTATCCGAGGATGCCTTTGCCCAGCTGCAGGTGCCAGACGGGCATCTGGCCACGGTCTCGCAGGCCGAACCCCCCGAGTCGATTCCGGCTCTGTTCCGCAAGATCAACGGCGAGCGCCTGGGTCATGAGGACTTTCAGGCCATCGTGCGGGACATCGCCGACCTGCGGTACTCGAAGATCGAGCTGACCGCATTTGTGGTGGCCTGCAACCGCAGCGAGCTGGACCGCGAGGAGGTTTACTTCCTGACCGAGGCCATGGTGGCGTCCGGCCGCCGCCTGGACTGGCACGAGCCGTTGGTGGTGGACAAGCACTGCATCGGTGGCATTCCCGGCAACCGGACCTCCATGCTGGTGGTGCCCATCGTGGCGGCCTACGGGCTGGTCTTTCCCAAAACCTCGTCGCGGGCCATCACCTCGCCCGCCGGCACCGCCGACACCATGGAGGTGCTGTCCAACGTCGAACTGCCGTTCGACCAACTGACCGAGATCGTGCGGGCCCACCGGGGATGCCTGGCCTGGGGCGGTACGGCCGACCTGTCACCGGCCGACGATGTGTTGATCTCGGTTGAACGACCGCTGTCGATCGACTCACCCGGCCAGATGGTGGCCTCCATCCTGTCCAAGAAGATGGCGGCAGGCGCCACCCACCTGGTGCTGGACATCCCGATCGGGCCGACCGCCAAGGTGCGTTCCATGCCCGAGGCGCAGCGCCTTAGGCGCCTGTTCGAGTATGTGGCGCAACGCATGCACCTGTCCCTGGATGTGGTGATCACCGATGGGCGCCAGCCCATCGGAAGGGGCGTGGGACCCATGCTGGAGGCGCGCGACGTGATGCAGGTGCTGGAGAACGACCCGGCAGCCCCCGACGACCTGCGGCAGAAATCGCTGCGGCTGGCCGGTCGCCTCATCGAATGCAGTCCCGATGTGCGCGGCGGCGATGGTTTCCACATTGCGCGCGACATTCTCGATTCGGGCCGGGCACTGGCGCGCATGCAGGCCATCATCAAGGCTCAGGGCGAACATGGCTTCAAGCACCAGCATCCGCCGCTGGGCGCCTTGCGTTTCGAGGTGCCGGCGGAATCGGATGGCACCGTGATCGGCATCGACAACCTTCAGGTGGCGCAGATCGCACGGCTGGCCGGCGCGCCCAAGGTCAAGTCCGCCGGTGTCGACCTGATGCGCAAACTGGGGGATATCGTGCGTCGCGGTGAGCCCCTGTACCGGGTGCACGCTGCCTATCCGTCGGACCTGGAGTTCGCGCGCCAGGCCTGCCAGCGCAACTGCGGCTACCGCATCGGTTCCACCGAGCAGATGCCCAGGGTCTTTGTGGAGTTCTGAGCAATGCCAGGGCCCCTGCATGCAGCCGGTGCGCTGCTGTTTGTGGATGAAGACAGAGCCATTGCCACGCGCGTGGCCGAGGCTGCGGGGCTGGGGGCGCTGGCCATCGAACGGCACCGCTTCCCTGATGGGGAGTTGCGCCTGCGCCTGCCCCAGGCGCTGCCTCCACGTGTGGTGGTCTGGCGGGGTCTGCACCAGCCGAACGAAAAACTGGTTGAACTGCTGCTGGTGGCACAGACCGCACGCGAGCTGGGCGCACACGACCTGACCCTGGTGGCGCCCTACCTGGGTTACATGCGCCAGGACATGGCCTTTCGTCCTGGCGAGTCGGTCAGCCAGCGCATTGTCGGACGCTTTCTGGCCACCCTGTTCGACGCCGTGATCACGGTCGACCCGCATCTGCACCGTGTTTCCTCGCTGCAGGCGGCGGTGCCCGTGGCCCGCGCCACGGTGCTCAGCGGAGCCCCGTTGCTGGCCGAACACATTGCCCGGGAGAGGGGCGAGGTGGTGCTCATTGGCCCCGACGAGGAATCCCTGCAATGGGTGGCCAGTGCCGCGTGCCTGCATGGCTGGCGGCATGCCGTCTGCCACAAGACCCGCCATGGTGATCGGGAGGTCGATATCGTCTTGCCCGATGTGCACTTGGCAGGTGACGCGGTGGTGCTGATCGATGATGTCGCCAGCTCCGGCCAGACACTGGTCAGGGCCGCCGAACTGCTGCGCGCCGCCGGTGCCCGGTCAGTCGATGTGGCGGTCACACACGCGCTGCTGGACGAAGCGGCGCTGGCGCGCATCCACCAGGCCGGCGTGGGGGCGTTCTGGAGCACCGACGCGGTGATCCACCCGACCAATGCGGTGAGCATTGCGGCCGCCGTGGCGGGGGCTTTGCAGGTGTGACAGACAGGGGCGGGCAGCCGGGGACACAATGAACGCCACCCTTGACTCTGCCTCCTGTGCCCCATGAGTGAACTGTTTGAGCCGGTCACCGCCGGCGACTTGCACCTGTCCAACCGCGTCGTCATGGCGCCCCTGACGCGCAACCGTGCGCCGGGTGCCGTGCCCACCGCCGCCATGGCCACCTACTACCGCCAGCGCGCCACCGCTGGCCTGATCATCACCGAGGCCACGGCCATCAGTCATCAGGGCCAGGGTTACGCTGACGTGCCTGGGCTGTACGCTGACGAACAGGTGGCGGGCTGGCAGCGGGTGACCAAGGACGTCCACCAGGCAGGCGGACGGATCGTGACCCAGTTGTGGCATGTGGGTCGTGTCTCGCACAACGAACTGCAGCCGGGTGGTGGCGCGCCGGTGGCGCCCTCGGCCATTCGGGCCAACACCAAGACCGTGCTGATCCGCGATGGGGTGCCCACCTTTGTCGACACCTCCGAGCCCCGCGCGTTGTCCATTGACGAACTGCCAGGCATTGTGGATGACTACCGTCGCGCCGCGCTGGCTGCTGTCGAGGCGGGTTTTGACGGCGTCGAGGTGCACGCGGCCAACGGCTACCTGCTGGACCAGTTCCTCAAGACGGGCAGCAACCACCGCAGCGATGCCTACGGTGGCTCCATCGAGAACCGTGCTCGTCTGTTGCTGGAGGTGATGCAGGCCGTGACCCAGGCCATCGGCGGCGGACGGGTCGGAATCCGCCTGTCACCCGTCACACCGGCCAACGATGTGATCGATGCCGATCCGCAACCGCTGTTCGAGTACGTGGTGCGCCAGCTTGGCCCGATGGGACTGGCCTATCTGCACCTGATCGAGGGCGCGACGGGTGGACCGCGCGAACTGCCGGACCGCCCGTTCGACTACCCGGCACTGCGGGCGGCCTGGCGTGCCGCCGGCGGACAGGGAGCCTGGATGGTCAACAACGGTTACGACCTGGAACTGGCGCGCCAGGCCCTGGACAGCGGGGCTGACTTGGTGGCCTTCGGCAAGCCCTTCATCGCCAATCCGGACCTGGTCGAACGCCTGCGACGCGGCGGACCCTTCAACACACCGGATCGCAAGACCTTCTACGGTGGAGGCGAACAGGGCTACACCGACTACCCGGCCCTGGCCTGAGGCATTTTGGTCGCGCCCGGGATCGCAAAACGACAGATCGCACTACACTGCTGGCCAGTTGCAGCAACGGCGCCTGTCGCCCCCACCGGCCATGCCCCTGTTTCCCCAGAACGCGCTCAAGCCGGGCGTGCGCAAGACAGAAGTCTTTGGCTGGGCCATGTACGACTTCGCCAACTCCGGCTACACCACCGTGGTGCTGACGGCGGTGTTCAGCGCCTACTTCGTGGGTGGTGTGGCGGGAGGCGAGGCCTGGGGCACGCTGGCCTGGACCAGCGCGCTGGCCTTGTCCAGCCTCATTGTCATGCTGACCATGCCCGCCATCGGTGCCTACGCCGACCTGCGTGCGGCCAAAAAACGCCTTCTGGTCATGTCCACCCTGGGCTGCGTGGTGGGTACGGCGGCGCTGGCGGGTGCCGGGCCAGGGGATGTCGCCTGGGCGCTGGTGGCCATTGTTGTCTCGAACGTGTTCTACACCTACGGTGAGTCGCTGATTGCGGCCTTCCTGCCCGAACTGGCACAAGACAAGCGGATGGGCAGTGTGTCGGGCTGGGGCTGGGCCCTGGGTTACCTGGGGGGCATGCTCACCCTGGGGACCTGCCTTTGGTATGTCATCTGGGCGCAGGGACAGGGTTTGCCTGCCTCACATTTCGTGCCAGTGACCATGCTGATCACGGCCAGCGTTTTTGGTGCCTCGGCCCTGTTCACGTTTGTGCTGCTCAAGGAACGCGCCCGCCCCCAGGTCAGGGCGTCTGAGCAGGCCGGCCTCAGGGCCTCGCTGGCCCGCCTGCAGCGCACCTGGAACGAGGCTCGTTCGTTTCAGGACTTCACGGCGCTGCTGGCCTGTTCGGTGGCCTACCAGGCCGGCATTGCGGTGGTGATCGCGCTGGCCGCGGTCTACGCCGAGCAGGTGCTGGCCTTCGAGCAGACCGAGACCATGATGCTGATCTTCCTGGTGAACATTGCCGCGGCGCTGGGCGCGTTTGCCTGGGGTTATGTGCAGGACCGGATCGGGCATCGGCCCGCACTGGCCATCACCCTCGCAGGCTGGATCGTCATGACCGTGCTGGCGGCCCTGGCCACCGGTCCGGCCCTTTTCTGGGTGGCGGCCGTCATCGCCGGCCTGTGCATGGGCAGCAGCCAGTCGGCCGGCCGGGCGCTGGCCGGGGTGCTGGCGCCCGAACTGAGGCGTGCCGAGTTCTACGGACTCTGGATGTTTGCGGTCCGCCTGTCGGCCATCCTGGGCCCGATGACCTACGGCCTTGTCACCTGGCTCACCGATGGCAACCACCGGCTCGCCATCATGTCGACCGGGCTGTTCTTCGTCGCGGGGCTGGTTCTGCTCGCGCTGGTCAATGTGCAGCGCGGGATGGCCGCAGCTGCAGCCGCCAACGACAGGGCGGATGCCCCCGCGGGCGCCTGAATGGCCCAGGTGTCACCCTTTTCTTCACGGTATATGCTTGCGGCATGAAGCTCTACAACTACTTCCGCTCTTCTGCGTCCTTCCGCGTGCGCATTGCGCTGGCCCTCAAGGGTATCTCCTACGAATACCTGCCGGTGCACCTGGCCAAAGGCGAACATCGGCAGCCGGACTACGCCGGCATCGCGGCCGACGGGCTGGTGCCCTTGCTGGAGCTGCCTGATGGCACGCGCCTTTCGCAATCGATGGCCATCATCGAGTTCCTGGACGAGACCCATCCTGAGCCGCGGCTGCTGCCTGCAGATGCCCTGTCCCGGGCGCGGGTGCGCGCCCTGGCCCAGACGGTGGCGTGCGAGATCCACCCGATCAACAACCTGCGGGTGCTGAAGTACCTCAGCGGTGTGCTCAAGGTCGAGGAAGAGGCCAAGAACACCTGGTACCGCCACTGGGTCCGGACCGGACTGGAGGCCTTTGAACGCCAGCTGGCCCAGCAGCCACAGTCGCGCTTCTGTTTCGGCGAGACACCGACGCTGGCAGATTGCTGCCTGGTGCCCCAGATCTTCAATGCCCGCCGCTTTGCCACACCGCTCGATGGCCTGCCTCGCACCATGGCCGCCTTCGATGCGGCCATGGCCCTGTCGGCCTTCCAGCAGGCCCAGCCCTCGGCCTGTCCGGACGCCGAGGACTGATGGCTTTTTCGCAGGGGCTGCCGGCGGACTGGATCGTGCCCGACTGGCCTGCCAGTGACCGGGTAGGCGCCGTGTTCACCACGAGAGACGGAGGGGTCTCGGCGCCCCCGTTCGATTCATTCAACCTCGGCGACCATGTGGGTGATGATCCGTCGGCCGTGGCTGCCAACCGCCGAGGTTTGGGGTCGGCCATGGCAGCCCGCCCGGTGTTCCTCAAGCAGGTGCATGGCACGCGGGTCGTGCAACTTGATGAACAGATGCCGGACGGCGAGGAGGCCGACGCCTGCGTCAGCACCACCCCGGGCGTGGCCTGTACGGTGATGGTGGCGGACTGCCTGCCCGTGCTGCTGGCCGACCGGCAGGGCAGGGCCGTCGCAGCTGCCCACGCGGGCTGGCGTGGCCTGGCCTCAGGGGTGCTTGAAACAAGCGTCAATGCCCTGTTGCGGGTGCTGGCCAGCACCGGTCAGGCCGCTGACACCGGTCCGGGCGATCTGCTGGCCTGGCTGGGTCCCTGCATCGGGCCGGACGCGTTCGAAGTTGGCGAGGAGGTCCGGCAGGCCTTCATGTCCGCCGACAGCGAGGCCGAGGGGGCCTTTCGCCCCCTGGGCCAGGGCAAGCACCTGGCCGACCTTCCCTGGCTGGGCCGCCGCCGGCTTCAGCGGCTGGGAATGGAGGTGGTGGCAGGCAATGACGGGAGCGCGAGCTGGTGCACCGTCACGCAGTCATCGCGGTTCTTTTCCCACCGGCGCGACGCCCGGGTCCTCGGCAGCACCGGTCGAATGGCCGCCTGTGTCTGGCTGCGCTGAACCGGTGCGCATGGCCACAGCCTGCTCTTCCGCTTCACGTGCCTTGATGCGCCGGCGCCGTTGTGGCGTGCCCATCAGGTAAATCACCAGTGCCAGGGGCATCAAACCGTAAAGAAAAAAGGTCACAATGGCCCCAAGCACAGTGCCATTGGCATTCGTCGCCTCGGCCACGGCCATCATGAGCACCACATACATCCAGGCAATGACCACAAGGTACACGGACTCTCCTCAACAGGTGACATATCTGCCACGGCGCCATGCCGTCAGCTTGCTGGAAGCGAAGCGCCCGATACTAGGGAAAACCCGGGCTTTCCCAGCAACTCGCCCATAATAAGCCCCAGGCAATACCTCAGGAGACAGACATGGCAAGCGGAAAAACGCCCGACAACGACTGGATGGCGTCTGCCCAGCAATTGCAGCAGCAGTTCATGAACCAGTGGACCCAGGCCTTGCAGAACATGCCCGCCATGGGCAAGACAGGCGCCGCGTTCGACCCGTCCAACCCCATGGCCGTGCTGGGTGCTTTCATGCCCCAGGGGGCCATGAACCATCCGCTGGGTATGCAGATGCCGACGGGCACCCCGGGCCAGATGGACATCGGCCAGATCTTCCAGAAGGCGGCCGGTCACAAGGTCAGCATCGACCCTCACCGCTGGCTCGAAATCCAGAACACCTATCTCAAGGAAGCGGTGGAGTTGTGGAACCAGGGTCTGGACGTCAAGCCCAAGGGGGACCGGCGTTTTGCCTCGGAGGCCTGGGGCAGCAACCCGGTGGCCGCTTATGCGGCAGCGGTTTACCTGCTCAACGCCCGCACCCTGATGGCCATGGCCGAGGCGGTCGAAGGGGACGCCAAGACCCGGGCACGGGTCCGTTTTGCCGTGCAGCAGTGGATTGATGCCAGCGCGCCCAGCAACTTCCTGGCATTCAATGCCGAAGCGCAGAAGAAGGCCATCGACACCCAGGGCGAGAGCATTGCCAAGGGCGTGGCCAATCTGCTGCATGACATCAAGCAGGGTCATGTGTCCATGACCGACGAAAGCGTGTTCGAGGTGGGCAAGAACGTGGCCACCACCGAGGGCGCCGTGGTGTTCGAGAACGAGCTGTTCCAGCTGATCGAGTACAAGCCCCTGACGGCCAAGGTCTACGAGCGGCCGTTCCTGCTGGTGCCGCCCTGCATCAACAAGTTCTACATCCTGGACCTGCAGCCCGAGAACTCCTTTATCCGCTACGCGGTGGAGCAGGGCCACCGCACCTTCGTGGTCAGCTGGCGCAACCCCGATGAATCCTTGGCCCAGAAGACCTGGGACAACTACATCGAAGATGCGGTGATCAAGGCCATCGGCGTCACGCAGGACATCACCGGTGCGCCCAAGATCAACGCCCTGGGCTTCTGCGTGGGAGGTACCATGCTGGGCACCGCCCTGGCCGTGCTGGCCGCGCGTGGCGAGGAGCCGGTCCAGAGCGCCACCTTCCTGACCACGCTGCTGGATTTCACCGACACCGGCATCCTCGACGTGTTCATCGACGAGAACTTTGTCCAGTACCGGGAGATGCAGTTTGCCCAGGGCGGTCTGATGCCCGGTCGCGATCTCGCCACCACCTTCAGCTTTTTGCGTCCGAACGATCTGGTCTGGAACTATGTGGTCGGCAACTACCTCAAGGGTGAGACGCCACCGCCGTTCGATCTGCTGTACTGGAACAGCGACAGCACGAATCTGCCCGGTCCCTACTACGCCTGGTACCTGCGCAACATGTATCTGGAGAACAATCTGGTCAAGCCCGGCAAGACCACGGTCTGCGGCCAGAAGGTCGATTTCCGCAAGGTCAAGCTGCCGGTCTACCTGTACGGGTCACGCGAAGACCATATCGTGCCCATTGGAGGCGCCTACGCCAGCACCCAGCTGTTCCCGGGCAAGAAGCGCTTTGTCATGGGGGCCTCGGGCCACATTGCGGGTGTGATCAATCCGGCCAGCAAGGGCAAGCGCAGCCACTGGATCGGAGCGGCCAACCAGTTCCCGGCCGACGTCAACGACTGGATCAACAGCGCCACCGAACACCCTGGAAGCTGGTGGACCGACTGGTCCAACTGGCTCAAGACCCACGCAGGCAAACAGATAACCGCCCCCAAGTCGTACGGCAAGGGCAAGCAGTTCGCCGTGATCGAACCGGCCCCCGGCCGTTACGTCAAGGCCAAGGCCTGATTTTTTTGTACCGAGAACCGAGGAGACCCGCACATGGAAGACATCGTCATCGTTTCGGCTGCCCGCACCGCCGTCGGCAAGTTCGG
>SBFU01000339.1 GCA_006227785.1 Burkholderiales bacterium | reverse complement strand
TACACCGGGTCCAGCCCGGCCTTGGCAGCCAGCGGCGCCAGCACCGGCGCAAGAATCAGGATGGTGGGTGTCAAGTCCATCACCATGCCGACCGCCAGCAGAAAGACGCAGACGACGGCCATGAACAGCATGGGGTTGCTCAGCAACGGACCCATCACGTCGGCCAGTTGGTTGGGCAGGTCGGCCAGTGTGATCATGTAGGACGCCGCGGTGGCCGCACCGCACAGAAACATCACCACACCGGTGGTGCGGCTGGCGTCGACCAGCACCCGGTACAGGCGCGGCAGGTTCAATTCCCTGTAGACGAACACGGCCACCACCAGCGCATAGACCGCGGCCACTACCGCGGCTTCGGTGGGTGTGAAGAAACCCATGCGCAAACCGCCGATGATGATGACCGGCATCATGAGCGCCCACAGGCTGCCCGCCAGCACACGGCGACGCTCGGGCCAGCCGGTCTTCTCGGCCACCGGCAGGCCCTTGGCTCCCGCGATGCGGCTCCACACCAGCACCAGCGCGGTGGCCATCAGGACGCCGGGCACGATACCGGCCAGGAACAGCTTGCTGATGGAAGTGTTGGTGGTCACGCCATAGATCACCATGGGCATGGACGGCGGGACGATCGGCGCGATGATGCCGCCCGATGCGATCAGACCGGCGCTCGATCCGTCGGGGTAGTTCTGCTTGCGCATCATGGGCAGCAGCAAGGTGGCCAGCGCGGCGGTGTCGGCAATGGCCGAACCGCTCATCGAGGCCAGCATCAGCGAGGCGGCAATGGCCACATAGCCCAGTCCGCCCTGGATGTGACCGACGAAGGCCCGCGCCAGGTCGATGATGCGCCGGCTCAGGCCGCCAGCGTTCATCAGTTCCCCGGCCAGAATGAAGAACGGCACGGCCAGCAGAGGGAAACTGTCGAAGCCGGCTTGCACGTTCTGGGCCAGCAGCTGGGCATCGAAGAAATCGAGATGCACCATCAGCGCCAGCGCGGTCAGCATCAGCGCAAAGGCGATCGGCACGCCCACCGTCATGGCAGCGAACAGCACCAGCAGGAACAGCGCAATGGTCATGGCTGCGCCTCCCCCGTCTCGCCGCGCAGGTCGGTCCAGGCCTGGACCACCAGCAGCACCGCCATGGCCAGCCCCATCACCAGGGTGCCGCCGGCGGCCAGCGCCAGCGGGTAGTTCATGACCGGACTGCGGCTGTCCATGCCCACCAGCACCTGCTGCCATGACCCGACGATCAGGTGATACAGCGCGAGGGCGATCAGCACCCGGGTCAGCCAGCGCAGCACCGCAGCCGGCAGGCCGGAAAGACGACTGGTGACCAGGTCAAAGCCCAGGTGCTTGCCTTCGCCAAACGCCAGCGTGGCCGAGATGCAGACCAGCCAGATGAACAGCAGGCGCGCCAGCTCTTCGGTGACGACCCACCCCGTCCCCCAAACGTAGCGCAGCACCACATTGCCAAACACCGCCACCACCATCACCAGCAGGCACAGGGCGAGGAAGCCCTCGCACAGGTGCCGCAACCAGCGCGTCGCCCTCATGACCGTACCGCCTCGGACTTCGCCTGGCCCCGGAGCCAGTGGGTCGCCTCGGCCGTCAGTGCCTCCAGCGGGCGCGTGGCGTCCAGCCGCAACACGCCGGGCTCGCCGCTGGGGTCTTCCAGAACCTTGAACTGGCTGTCGACCAGGCTGACCGGGAACAGATGGGCTGGACGCGCAGCGACCCGCATGCGTGCCTGTTCCGGCGTCAGAGACAGGAAGACAAATCGCAGATCGGGAATGACTTCCCTGAGGCGATCGCGGTAGCGCTGTTTCAGCGCCGAACAGGTCAGCACGGCCCCTGTCCTGGCATGCAGATACAGCTGGCCAGCCAGCATGTCGAGCCAGACAGCGCGGTCGTCATCGGTCAGCGGAACCCCACTTTGCATCTTGATCCGGTTCGACATCGGATGAAAATCGTCGCCCTCAATCAACGGAAGACCGAGCGCATCGGCACAGGCCTGCCCGAGACTGGACTTGCCGCAACCCGCGACCCCCATGACCACCAGGCAGCCCGGGCTGTTAGAACATGAGTTACTGGTCATATGGTAGCGCTATCCCATGCCTCGAAAAAAAAGTGATGGCCACGGATCACTGAAGGCTATAGTGAGCCCGATAATCCAATGTGTCGGTTGCGTGGTGCGGCCATCTGGTAGCGCTATCCTAACCGAGTTTGAAAACGACATCGTCAGGATTAACCCTTGCCTTCCCCAGAACGCCGGCGCCGCCCCAGTGGGCGCATCACACTCAGCGACGTGGCCCGCCAGGCCGGCGTCAGTCCCATCACAGCCTCGCGGGCCCTGCGTGGCGAGCGTGGGGTGGCGCAGGATCTGGTCGAGCGTGTCAAGCAAGCCGCTGCTGCCATGGGCTATGTGCCCGACCCGGCCGCCCGTGCCCTGGCGTCCCAGCGTGGTACGCAGGTACCGGTCCTCATCCCCCTGCTGTCGAATGCGCTGTTTGTCGACTTGGTCGATGCGGTGCACACCACCCTGCTGCCCCACGGTTACCAACCCCTGATCGGTATCACGCACTATGACCCGGCAGAGGAAGAGCAGTTGCTGCGCAGCTTCCTGGCCCAGCGCCCGGCCGGGCTGCTGCTGACCGGCTTTGACCGGACGCCGGACGCCCGCCGCCTGATCGACACCAGCGGTGTGCCCTGCGTCTACCTGATGGAGTTGAGCAACACACCCGGCGTGCACAGCGTGGGCTTTTCGCAGCAGGAGGCCGGGCAGGCCATCACCGCGCACCTGCTCACGAGCGGGCACCGGCGCGTCGCCTTCGTGGCCGCCCAACTCGACCCCAGGACCTTGCAGCGTGCCGAAGGCTATCGTCGCTGCCTGCGGCAGGCCGGCCTGTATGACCCGAAGCTGGAACTGCTCAGTGCCCAGCCATCATCGATGCGACTGGGCGGCGAACTGCTGCAGGAACTGCTGCAGCGACACCCCGATGTCGACGCCGTGTTCTTCTGCAACGACGATCTGGCCCAAGGCGGCCTGCTGGCCGCGCTGCGGCTGGGGGTGGACGTGCCGGGGCGGCTGGCGGTGGCCGGGTTCAACGATCTTTCGGGCAGCGACCAGATGCTGCCCCCTCTGACCACGGTGCGCACGCCACGCCGCGCCATAGGCGAGGCGGCAGCGCGCATGCTGCTGAGTCTCATGCGAGGCGAGGTGGTGCCTCAACCCAGCCACGACCTGGGGTTTGAACTGGTGGTCCGAGGCAGCAGCTGATCAACCGCCGCAGATGCGCGCCTTGGCTTCGGCGTATTCACGCTTGAAGCGCGCCACCAGCTCGGCCGCTGGCACCACCTCGCGGATCGCGCCGATGCCCTGGCCGCAGCCCCAGATGTCCCTCCAGGCCTTGGCCGCATTGGCGCCTTCGCCGGTGCTGAAGTTCATCTTGCTGGGGTCGCTTACCGGCAGGTTGTCCGGGTCCATGCCGGCGTTGCGGATGCTGCCCTTGAGGTAGTTGCCGTGCACGCCGGTGTAGAAGTTGCTGTAGACGATGTCGTCCGAGTTGCTCTCGGTGATCATCTGCTTGTAGCCATCGACCGCGCGCGCTTCGTCGGTGGCGATGAAGGCCGAGCCGATGTAGGCGAAGTCGGCGCCCATGGCCTG
>SBFU01000085.1 GCA_006227785.1 Burkholderiales bacterium | reverse complement strand
TTCGCAGCTCGGATCGGCAGCGACGCGCCGGGCACGGATGGACAGGCAAGCGCTCAGCTGGGTACGCCAAAACCTCCACCACCGGGGGTGTGGATCTCGAAGATGTCGCCAACCTGCATCTCGGCCTGGCCGATGTGGCCGAGCTCTTCGATCTGGCCGTTGGCGCGCACCACACGGTTGACGCCGGGCGCGCCGGGCTGGCCGCCAGCCATGCCGAAGGCGGGGTGGATGCGTCCATTGGACAGGATGCTGGCGGTCATGGGCTCGAGGAAACGCACACGGCGCACGCCGCCATCGCCGCCATGGAAGCGGCCAGCGCCACCGGATCCCTTGCGGATCTCGTAGCTTTCCAGCCGGACCGGGAAACGGAATTCCAGCACCTCGGGATCGGTCAGACGCGAGTTGGTCATGTGGGTCTGGACCACGCTGGTGCCGTCAAAGCCGCCCACCAGAGCGCCATGATCGTCAAAGGCGCCACCGGCACCGCTGCCACCCGAGATGGTTTCATAGTACTGGTGACGCGCATTGCCAAAGGTGAAGTTGTTCATGGTCGGCTGCGAGCCGGCCATCACCCCGAGCGCGCCGAACAAGGCATTGGTGATGCAGGTCGAGGTTTCCACATTGCCCGCCACCACCGAAGCCGGCGGGTTGGGGTTGAGCATGGAGCCCGGGGGAATGATCACTTGCAGGGGCTTGAGGCAGCCCGCGTTGAGCGGAATGTCATCGTCCACCAGCGAGCGGAACACATAGAGCACAGCGGCCATGCACACCGCGGTGGGCGCGTTGAAATTGTTGACCTGCTGGGCTGAGGTGCCGGTGAAGTCGATGGTGGCACTGCGGCTGGCCGCATCGACACGGATCGCGACCCGGATCTGGGCGCCGTTGTCCAATGGCAGCGTGAAACTGCCGTCCTGAAGCCGGGTGATCACGCGGCGGACCGACTCTTCGGCGTTGTCCTGCACATGGCGCATGTAGGCCTGGACCACATCGAGACCGTACTGGTCCACCATGCGCCTCAGCTCTTGAACGCCCTTTTCATTGGCGGCGATCTGGGCCTTGAGGTCGGCCAGGTTCTGCTGCGGGTTGCGCGACGGGTGAGCACCGGAGGCCAGCAAGCCCAGAATGGCCTCTTCCTGCAGCACACCGCGGTCCACCAGCTTGACGTTGTCGATCTGAACGCCCTCTTCCTCGATGCGGGTGGAGAACGGAGGCATGGAACCGGGCGTGGTACCCCCGATGTCGGCATGGTGGCCCCGGCTGCCCACATAGAACATGGGCTGCGCATGGTCTGGCAGGTAGACCGGCGTGATCACGGTGACGTCGGGCAGGTGGGTGCCGCCGTGGTACGGGTCGTTGAGCACGTAGACGTCGCCAGGCTGCATGCGACCGTCGTTCTCGCGGATCACGGTCTTGATGCTCTCGCCCATGCTGCCCAGGTGCACCGGCATGTGGGGGGCGTTGGCAATCAGGTTGCCTTCGGCATCGAACAGCGCGCAGGAGAAATCCAGGCGCTCCTTGATGTTGACCGAGTAGGCGGTGTTCTGCAGCTGCAGGCCCATCTGCTCGGCGATGTTCATGAACAGGTTGTTGAAGACCTCCAGCAACACGGGGTCGACCTGGGTTCCGGCAGCGTGGCGCACCACCCGCGGCACGCGGCGCTCCAGGACAAGGTGGTCCAGGCGGGTGAGCTCGGCTTCCCAGCCCGGTTCGACCACCGTCGTGGCATTCTTTTCCGCAATGATGGCAGGCCCCGGCACCCGGTCGCCCGGTCGCATGTCTTCGCGCACCACCAGGGCAGCTTCCAGCCAGCGCCCCTCACCATACATGCGCACCGTCTCGCGGCGTGGCACCTCTCTTGGTTCGTGCAGGGGCTGGCGAGGCTCGGCCGGTGCGTCGCCCGGCACCACGGCCTCCACCGACACCGCCTCGACAATCAGCCGCTTGCCTTGCATGAGAAAAGCAAACCGCTGCCGGTAGGCGCTTTCGAACGCGGCGATGATCTGGGGCACGTCGCCATGGGGCACCACCAGCGCCGAGTCGCTGCCCTCGTAACGCACGTGCACGCGGCGGTGCACCTGGGCAGCACCGCGGCTGACCTGCTGACGCTGCAGCTCCTGAGCCGCGGTCTCGGCCAGATCTTCCAGCACCTGGGCAATGGCCGGCAATGACTCGGCCACCAGTGGCAGCTCCACCGCCTGCTCACGGATGACGTTCTGATCGGCCAGACCCATGCCATAGGCGCTGAGCACACCGGCCAGCGGATGCACAAACACGCGGCTCATCCCCAGGGCATCGGCCACCAGGCAGGCATGCTGACCGCCAGCGCCACCAAAACACTGCAAGGTGTAACGCGTGACGTCGTAGCCGCGCGCCACCGAGATCTTCTTGATGGCGTTGGCCATCTGCTGAACCGCGATCTGCAGGAAGCCTTCGGCCACGTCCTCGGGTTGACGTCCGACCTGAGAGGCCAGCGCCTGGAACCGCTCGCGCACGACGGTCTCGTCCATCGGTTGGTCGGCCGATGGGCCGAAGACGCGCGGGAAGTGGGCTGGCTGGATCTTGCCGAGCATGACATTGGCATCGGTGACGGCCAGCGGACCACCGCGGCGGTAACTGGCCGGCCCCGGGTTGGCGCCCGCACTTTGAGGCCCGACCCGGAACCGGGAGCCGTCGAAACTCAGGATGGAACCGCCGCCCGCCGCCACCGTGTGGATGCTCATCATGGGGGCACGCATGCGCACACCGGCCACCTGGGTTTCGAACTCGCGTTCGAAGGTGCCGGCGTAGTGGGACACATCGGTGGAGGTTCCTCCCATGTCAAAACCGATCACCTTGTCATGACCGGCCAGACCCGCGGTGCGCGCCATGCCAACAATGCCGCCGGCCGGACCCGACAGGATGGCGTCCTTGCCCTGGAACACGCGGGCGTCGGTCAGGCCGCCGGAAGACTGCATGAAGAACAGCTTGACACCTGGCATGTCGGCGGCCACCTGTTCGACATAACGGCGCAGGATGGGCGAAAGGTACGCGTCCACGACGGTGGTGTCGCCCCGGCTGACGAACTTCATCATCGGGCTGGTCTCGTGAGACGTGCTCACCTGGGTGAAGCCGACCTCGCGCGCCATGCGCGCGGCCGCCTGCTCATGCGCCGGGTAGCGCCAGGCATGCATGAACACGATGGCCACGCTGCGCAGGCCGGCATCAAAGGCCGCCCACAGGCGTTCACGCAGATGGTCTTCGTCCAGCGCCTCCAACTGCACGCCGTGGGCGTCCATGCGCTCCTGGGCCTCGACCACCCGGCTGTAGAGCAGCTCGGGCAGGACGATGTGGCGGTCGAACAGCCGTGGGCGGTTCTGGTAGGCGATGCGCAGGGCGTCGCGAAACCCGCGTGTGGTCACCAGCAGCGTGGGCTCGCCCTTGCGCTCCAACAACGCGTTGGTGGCCACGGTGGTCCCCATCTTGACGCATTCGACCTGGTCCGGTGAGATCGGCTCGCCGACGGGCAGCCCCAGCAGATGCCGGATGCCAGCGACCGCCGCATCGCGGTAGTGCTCGGGGTTCTCGGACAGCAGCTTGTGGGTGACCAGCGTGCCATCGGGCCTGCGCCCAACAATATCGGTAAAGGTTCCGCCCCGGTCGATCCAGAACTGCCAGCGGGGGG
>SBFU01000130.1 GCA_006227785.1 Burkholderiales bacterium | reverse complement strand
GGCAGGTCTTCGCGGCGCTCGCGCAGCGAGGGGGTGCGCAGCTCGATCACATTGAGGCGGTAGAACAGGTCCTGCCGGAACTCGCCAGCCTGCACCATCGCGGACAGGTTGCGGTGGGTCGCGCTGACGAGACGGACGTCCACCGCCTCTTCCTGCACGCTGCCCAGGGGCCTCACGCGACGCTCCTGGATCACCCGAAGCAGCTTGGCCTGCATGGCCAGGGGCAGGTCGCCGATCTCGTCCAGGAACAAGGTGCCGCCGCGCGCGGCCTGAAAGAAGCCTTCGCGGTCCTGTGTGGCACCGGTGAACGCGCCCTTGCGGGCGCCGAAGAACTCGGCCTCGATCAGGTGCTCGGGGATGGCGCCGCAGTTGACCGCCACGAAAGGGCCGCTGCAACGGTGGCTGCACTCGTGCACGGCGCGGGCCACCAGCTCCTTGCCGGTGCCTGATTCACCCAGGATGAGCACCGGTGCCATGCTGGTGGCGACCTTTTCGATGCGGCCCTTGATCTGCCGGATCACGAGCGATTCACCGACGATGCGGGCCAAGGCGCGCATGCCCGCAGGCGGTGGCGGCGCTGTTGCGGCAGATGCGGAGCCCAGCGCTGTGACACCAGAGGGTGCAGCCTGTCTGGCGGCTGGCAGGTGGCGCTGGCTGGTCATGGCGGCCGTGACCGCTGCGCGCAACTGCTTGAGATCCACCGGTTTGGTGAGATAGTCGAAGGCCCCGCGCTTGAGGGCCTCGACCGCGTTTTCGGCCGAACCGTAGGCCGTGATCACGATGCTTTTTTCGGTGCGCTGCCCTTCGGACAGCTCGTTCAGCAGCTCCAGACCAAGGCCGTCGGGCAGACGCATGTCGGTGATGAGCACGTCAAAGCGCCGCTGGGCGAGCCATTCGCGGGCTTGTTCGAGGTCCGGGGCGGAGACGACCTCGTGCCCTTCGCGCAGCAGGGTCAGCTCGTACAGCGTGCGCAGGTCGGGTTCGTCGTCGACCACGAGGATGGAGGCGGTCAGGTTCTCGGGCATGCCGGATCAGCGGGTGGAAGGGGGTTGTCCGCCCAGGCGGGAAGCACCGGGCGGGCGGCTGAGGGCAGGGACAGAATCGCCAGGCGGGGTGGAGCGGGACAGGCCCTGCTGGCGTTGCACCAGTCCAGAGGCCGGCATGTGGACAAAGAACTCGTTGCCCTCACGCTGGTCGAGCACGGTGCGCTGGTAGGCGATCTGCGCGCCGTAGCGCTCGCACAGCTCGCGACAGATGTACAGGCCCAGGCCGCTGGAGCGGCTTTCGGACGAGAAGAAGGGTTCGAACAGGTGGCGCAGAACACCGGCTTCCAGAGGCGCGCCGTCGCTCCAGACCGACAGGCGGATGCGCTCGCCGCCGCTGGGCTGGGTGATGACGCGGATGGACGATGGCTGGCCGCTGGCGTGCCTGAGGGCGTTGTCCAGCAGGTTGATCATCAGACGGCGCAGGTGCTCCAGGTCGAACCGGACCTGTGCGCCCGGTGCATGGACGTGCACGCCGATCTTGCCCTTGGCCTGGTTCTGCCGAACCCATTCCCGGGTGATCAGGCGTATGTGGTCGTCCAGCGGGATGGGGGGCAGGTTGTCTTCGATCTGGCTGGGCTGGGCGCGCGCGACGTTGAGGATGTCGTCCACGATGCGCGAGAGCCGCTGGGCATTCTGACCGATCATCTGGGTCAGCCGCTTGTGCCCCGCTGACTGGACCTCTTCGTCCAGCAGTGCGTTGGCCTGCGTGATGGCCGACAGTGGGTTGCGGATCTCGTGGGCCACGGCTGCCGACATGCGTCCCATCGAGGCCAGCTTCTCGGTGCGCACCTGCGCCTCCAGCTCACGCAGGTCCTCCAGGAACAGCACGCACAGGCCGCCATGGCGCCCGCTCTGGCTGGTCAGGCGGGTGCGGGCAAACAGGCGGTGGGTGGTCAGTTCGTCGACGTCGATGTGAACCTCGGACTCCATTGGCTGGCCCAGCATGTAGGTCTCCTGCACCAGCTGGGCCAGGTCGGCCCAGTTGTCGCGCGCCGACAGCAGCAGCCGCGTGCTGTGCGGGTAGGTGCTGCCCATGAGCATGGTCTGGGCTGCCGGGTTGGCGTTGCGCACGACGCCATGGGGATCCACCACCATCACCCCTTCGCTCAGGCTCTCGATGATCAGCTCGTTGACCTGGGCCTGGGCCCGCGCCGCATCCTGGCTGCTCTTGGCCACCGCCTCCTCACGTGCCAGGCGCAAGGCCAGCTGGTTGGCGAGCACCGCCACCAGGAAAAAGCCGATGGCGGTCAGGCCGGCCTGCAGCAGCCGTGCCGTGTTGATGTCGCTGACCAGCGGGGCGCTCAGGACAGCTTCACCCAGCAGGTAGAGGGTGACGGCCGCCGCCGCCGCCAGACCCAGTGTCAGAGGACCCAGGATGGCGGCCAGCAGCACCGGCAGTGCAAACAGTGGCATGTAGTTGAAGCCACCTGTCTGGAAGAACTGCAGCAGCGCAAACACCACGATGTCCACGCCGATCGTCAGCAACCACTGCGGCTGCATCAGCCCGCTGTGCTGGGCCGGCCTCAGCCACAGCAGCGCCGCGATCGTTGCGGTGACATGCAGCGCGCAGACCAGCACCAGCCAGTCTGGCCCTGCGGTGGCGGAAATCAGCAGGTAGACCTGCAGCGCGAGCAGCACCGTGGCGATGAACGCACGCGCCCGCATGAAAGTGCGCCAGAGCCGGTCCAGTGCGCGCTGGCGCTGTTCCCGGCCATGGCTGGACTGGCCTTCGAAAACCGAGAACCAGGACGGGGCAAACTGGGACGGACTCTCTTGTGCCATGTCGGACCTTGTCGCCACACCGGACCGTCAGTCGCCCTGCAGGCGGCGGTGCTCGTCACTGCAGTAGCTGCCGTGGCGACCGACGAAGGCTTCGCTCTCGGGCAGGTGTGTGCCGCAGTGACGGCATTCGACCATGGTCACCGGCGGCAGGGGCTGGCGTTTGGAGGGCGGTTTGGGCGGTGTGTCGTCACGGACGCGGTTGTTGCGCCAGATCCAGAAGGCCACCAGCACCACGGCCAGAACAAGCAGGTACTTCATGGTGGATACCTTCAGGCACGTTGCAGCACGACCTCGATCACGAAGCGTGAGCCGACATAACCCAGCAGCAGGAAGCCGGCGCCCAGATACAGCATGCGTGCCGCCATCCGGCCGCGCCAGCCCATTCGCCAACGGCCCCACAGCAGCACACCCATGATGAACCAGGAGAGGACGGAGAACACCGTCTTGTGGTCCCACACCCAGGCGTGGCGGAAGGCTTCGGCGAACAGGCCGCCGGCCACCAGGGTCGCGGTCAGCAGGGCAAAGCCGGCGCCGACAAAGCGGAACGTCAGGCGCTCAAGCATGAGCAACGGCATGCTGGACTCGCTGGACGAGCCCAGCCGCATGGCACGTTCGGCCCGCTGCATCATCCAGGCATGCACCACCGCCGCCCCGATCAGGCCATAGGAGGCGATGCCCAGGGCCCAGTGCAGGGGCAGCCATGGGGACTGCAAGGCAGGATAGGCGGTGCCGGGGAACAGCAGCGCCAGCAGCACCGTGAGCGCACCGAGGGCAGCCAGCGGCCAGCGTGCCCGCAACTGCGGATACAGGCGGCTTTCGACCAGGTACACCGTCAGCAGCAGCCAGGCGGTGATCGACAGGGCCGGTGCGAAACCGAAGCGAACCGGGTCGCCCAGCAGTCCTTGTGCCACGGCCAGCAGGTGCAGCAGCCAGGCCGCACCGATCACCACGCGCACCTGCATGGCACTCATGCGCAGGTGCGCCCACGCCAGCGCGGCATAGGACAGAGCCGCCACCGACGACAGCACGGCAGCGGACGGGTTGGCAACCAGGGCAGCCAGCAGGTTCATCGGGTGCGGCCGGAAAGCCGGTGGCAGAGGCCGGGCACAGCTAAAATCATCCGCACAGTTTAAGGCAAGGTCCGCCCGCGACCGGCCCCTGGTTCAGGCACATCATGGCATCAGCACTCTCCGAACGCCTGTCGCGCATCGTCAAGACGATGCGCGGTCAGGCACGCATCACCGAGGACAACGTCAGCGAGATGCTGCGCGAGGTGCGCATGGCCTTGCTGGAGGCCGACGTCGCCCTGCCGGTGGTGCGCGACTTCATCGCCAGGGTCAAGGAGAAGGCGCTGGGCCAGGAGGTGGTGGGTTCGCTGACCCCGGGTCAGGCGCTGGTGGGTATCGTCAACCGTGAGCTGGCCGCCACGATGGGCGAAGGCGTGGCCGACATCAACCTGGCCGCCCAGCCTCCAGCGGTGATCCTGATGGCCGGTCTGCAGGGCGCCGGCAAGACCACCACCACCGCCAAGCTGGCCAAACACCTGATCGAGAAGCGCAAGAAGAAGGTGCTGACGGTCTCGGGCGACGTTTACCGCCCGGCGGCCATTGAACAGCTCAAGACGGTGACTGCGCAGGCTGGCGCCGAGTGGTTCCCCAGCACGCCGGACCAGAAGCCGCTGGACATCGCCCGCGGGGCGCTCGATTACGCTCGCAAACACTTCTTCGATGTGCTGCTGGTCGACACGGCCGGTCGCCTGGCGATCGACGACGTGCTGATGCGCGAGATCCAGGAGCTGCACGCCGCCATCCATCCGGTGGAAACCCTGTTCGTGGTGGATGCCATGCAAGGCCAGGACGCCATCAACACGGCCAAGGCCTTCAAGGAAGCCTTGCCGCTGACCGGCATCGTTCTGACCAAGACCGACGGTGACTCGCGCGGCGGCGCCGCGCTGTCGGTGCGGCAGGTCACCGGGGCACCGATCAAGTTCGCCGGCGTATCTGAAAAAATCGATGGCCTGGAGGTGTTTGACGCCGAACGCCATGCCGGCCGCATTCTGGGCATGGGCGACATCGTCGCCCTGGTCGAGCAGGTCACCGCCGGCGTCGACATGGAGGCGGCCCAGAAGCTGGCCGCCAAGGTCAAGAGCGGGGAAGGATTCGACCTCAACGATTTCCTTGACCAGATTCGCCAGATGAAGCAGATGGGCGGGCTGTCCAACCTCATGGACAAGCTGCCGGGCAACCTGGCGGCCAAGGCCAGTGAGGCCGACCTCTCCCGCGCCGAGAAGGACATCCGGCGCAAGGAGGGCATCATCTGCAGCATGACGCCCAAGGAGCGCAGCCGGCCCGAGCTCATCAAGGCCACCCGCAAGCGCCGCATTGCCGCCGGTGCCGGCGTGCATGTGCAGGAGGTCAACCGGCTGCTCAAGGAGTTCGAGCAGATGCAGGGCATGATGAAGAAGATGAAGGGTGGCGGCCTGATGAAGATGATGAAGCGCATGGGCGGCATGAAGGGGATGCCCCGCTTGCCCGGTATGGGTTGACCGAAGTCAAGCCGGGTGACGGCCTGCAGGCCGATACTGCAGCCCCATGTTGACCGGCCTGGAAATCACCCTCTGCGTGCTGGCGCTGCTGGTGTCGCTCTGGCTGCGACCCTGGCGCATGCTGGCCGGACCTCTTCTGACACCCGCCCTCGCCGCCCTTGCGCTGCTGCCCTGGCTGTGGCTGATGCCGCAGAAAATGCCCCAGGGGCTGCAGGTCCAGCTGTCCGGGGCCTGTCTGCTCGTCCTGATGCTGGGCTGGCCGCTGGCGGTGCCGGTGATGGTGGGGGTGGCCGGGGTGGTCTGGTGGGCCGGGTCCCAGACCCCGGCGGAAGTCGCTTCGCAGTTGCTGTGGATGGGCCTGGCGCCGGCCACCCTGGCCTTGGGCATAGGGGCCGCCTTGCGCCGCTGGCTGCCGGCCAACCTGTTCATCTACACCCTGGGTCGGGCCTTTCTGGGGACGGCGGTGGCGGTGTTCGTGGCCGGTGTGCTGCGCGAAGTGCTGTACCGGCTGGCCGGCGGCGTGGCGCTGGAGCAGGCCCTGGTCGCCCGGTGGCTGATGGCCTGGGGCGATGCCTTTCTCACGGGCATGTTCGCCGCCATCTTTGTCGCTTTCGTGCCGCGCTGGCTGGCCACCTGGTCGGATGCGCGCTACCTGCGCAAGGACTGAGCCAATCTCAGCCTGCGCTGGCTGTCAGGCCCTTGACGCCCATGCGTGAGGCGTGGCGCCAGGCCTTGCGCAGCACGGCAGGCGACCAGGCTTCCTCGGGCACCAGCAGCGCACCGCCGGTACGGGCCCACTGACCCAGCCGCACATCACCGGTGAGCACCGTGGTGACAGAGGCCAGCGCCAGTGGCAGCACGACCGGCAGCACCCAGGGCAGCAGGCCAGGCTGGGTCAGGGCCAGTGCGGCCAGCAACAGCAGGGCCGCCATCTGCATCAACCCGAGCCGGGTCGCCGCGGTGCGCCAGGACACGCCAGTGGCCTCCCTGGGGGGTGACTTCCAGTCCAGCTTCATGCCGGTCAGTGCGGCCCACACGAAGATGGAGTGGGCGACCATGCGCACGGGGGCCTGCAGAATGGCCAGCAGCGTCTCCAGCAGGGCACTGCCCAGCAGGCGCCAGGTGCCGCCGAAGCCACGCTGTTGTCCCTTGAGAAGAACGGCCGCCACACCGAGCACGCGCGGCAGGAACAGCAGGGTCAGGGTCACCGCCCAGAGGCCCAGGCTGGCACCCGCCAGCGGTCGCGCGTCCTGCGCGCCCGATCCGCTGGTCAGCAGCATGGCCAGGCCCAGCCCCATGAACGCAAGCCACAGGGGCGCAGACAGGTAGGACATGGTGCCCACGGCCAGCATGGCGCGGTGCATGCGGTGCAAACCCGGCTCGGCGATCAGACGGGCGTTCTGCAGATTGCCCTGGCACCAGCGACGGTCGCGCTGCAGTTCGGACAGCAGGTCGGGCGGCTGCTGCTCGAAGCTGCCGCCCACATCGGCCACCAGCCACACGTGGTAGCCTGCCCGGCGCATCAGGGCGGCTTCGACAAAGTCGTGCGACATGATGCCGCCACAGAGCCCGCCTCGTCCCTTGATCGGGGCCAGGGCGCAGTGGCGCATGAAGGCATCAACACGGATGATGGCGTTGTGACCCCAGTAGTGGGATTCGCCCAGCTGCCAGTACTGCATGCCCAGCGTGAACAGGCGGCCGGTCACGCGGGCGGCGAATTGCTGGGCCCGCGCGTGCAGTGTCTGGTGACCGATGGACTGGGTGGCGGTCTGGATGATGCCGGCCTGGGGGTGGGCTTCCATGAGCTTGGCCAGGGTGACCAGCGAGGCACCGCTCATGACGCTGTCGGCGTCGAGCACCACCATGTAGTCGTACTGGCGGCCCCAGCGGCGGCAGAAGTCGGCCACGTTGCCGGCCTTGCGGTGGGTGCGGCGGCGGCGCAGGCGGTAGTACACCTGGACCGATGCGTCACCGCCGGGCGTGGCCAGTGCCGAGCGCAGGGTCTCCCAGGCCTGTCGTTCGGCGGCGATGGTGGCGAGGTCGTTGCTGTCAGACAGCACATAGACGTCGAACTGCTGACCCCGGCCGGTGCCGGCCAAGGACTCACAGGTGGCCCGCAGCCCGGCGAAAACGGTGGCGACGTCTTCGTTGCAGATCGGCATGATGACGGCGGTGCGGGACTCGGCCGACAGTTCCCGTCCCCGGACCGTGGCGGCCGAGACACTGTGGGGGTCGCCGCGCAGCAGCACCCAGGCCCCCATGAGGGCGGTCACGAAGCCGGTGGTCACCCAGGTGGTCAGCACCACGAAGAGGGTGGCGTGAACCGCCTGAATCCAGGCCGGACCGGCCTCGGGCTGGACCTGGGCAAACAGCCATGCGGCCAGCACGGTGGTGCAGACCGTCAGCGCCAGGAAGGCCTGACGACGTCGGCGGGCAGCCATCTCCCAGGGTGCTGGCGCGGGGCGGGGTGCCTTCGGTTCGCGCGGCGGCATCAGCCGGGTCACCCGTGACAGCGTGGCTGATCCCAGGCCTCTCCAGAACCCGACCCAGGGGCGTGGCGCCATGGACCCGCGCAACACCGGCGGGGCGGTGACCGAATTGGGGTGGCGCTCTGCGCGCAGCAGCCCACGGTCGGGCGCGTTCAGTCGGGCAGTATGACGTGCGTCCATGTTTCGCTCAGGGTGTGTTGGTCCGTTTGAAGAAAGGCGCGCAGCTCGACCGGCCGGGACGGATCCAGGCGCTGCACGCGAAGGCTCAGGCGCCAGGTGCCGGCGGCCGGGTAGGGGTAGACCAGAGCTTCCACAACCTGGCCGTTGGCGTCGGCCGTGACCACCGGGCGCACGGTGGCATCCGCTGGGAGGGCCTTCAGGGATGGACCCTCGAAGTCGACGACAAAGTGGGGCTGGAGCCGTTGTTCGGCCGGCGTCAGGCGGGTGTAGCCATGCCCTTGCCGGGTCTGGGCCGCCCAGGCGCCGGGGGGTCTTTGCTGCTGGTCGCCCTGCCAGTGCAGCTCGTAGCTGACGTCCAGTGGCTGGCCGGGTGGCGGCAGCGTGGCCGGCACCCAGTAGGCGACGATGTTGTCGTGGGTTTCGTCGGGTGTCGGCAGCTGGACCAGTTCGACATGGCCGGCGCCCCAGTCACCTGCGGGCACCACCCAGGCGCTCGGCCGCTTCTCGTAGTTGGCTTCCGGGTCTTCGTAGCTGGTGTGGCGGCGGTCGCGCTGCATCAGGCCGAAGCCTCGGGGGTTGGTCATCCGAAAGCTGCTGACCGAGACCTGCCGCGGGTTCTGCAATGGACGCCAGAGCCATTCGCCGCTGCCGCTGTGCATGAGCAGACCGTCGGAGTCGTGAACTTCCGGGCGGAAGTCGGTGGCGCTGGGCTGGTTCTCACCGTGCAGGAACATGCTGGTCAGCGGCGCCAGGGCCAGTCGGGCGATGGGCTGCTGCCCCGTGCGCAGGTAGACACTGGCGCTGACACCCATCACGGTGGAGGTGCCGGGCCGGATTTCGAAGCGGTAGGCACCGGTGGCGCGCGGCGAGTCGAGCAGGGCCAGCACCGTCACACTGGTGCCCTGCGCGTCGGGCTGCAGCAGCCAGAAATCGGTGAAACGGGGGAATTCCTCTCCCTGTCCGCCCACGGTGTCGATGGCCAGGCCCCGGGCCGACAGGCCGTATTGCTGGCCGGCGCCCAGCGCCCGGAAATAGCTGGCTCCCAGGAACACCACCAGCTCGTCCTTGTAGGCCGGGTTGTTCAGCGGGTAGTGCAGACGAAACCCGGCGTGACCGAGTTCGCCCCAGGCGGCGGTGTTCAGCCGGTTGCGGCCATAGTCGTAGTCGGCCGCCTGATGGGGTCGTTTGCGCACGCCCTGGGGCCCCACCTCGTGGATGCGCACCGGCTTCCGCTGGTACAGACCCAGGTGGAAGAACTGCGCTTCGTAGGGCAGCTGGCGGTCACGCCAGAGCGCGCGGTCGGGACGGAAACGGATGTCCCGGACACCGTCGTAGTCCAGGGCGGCCAGGTCGTCCGGCAACTGGTCCGGCGTTGGCACATACGGCTCGCTCGCCCGGGTGCGGGCCAGTTCCCTGAGGCTGGCCCAGTCCATGGCCTGGGTCAGCGGACTGAAGCAGGTCAGGCACGTCAGCACGGCCAGGGTCCACCGCGCGCCGGGGCCTGTCTGGAGCAGGGGAAAAAAGGACAACATGCCCGACTAGGGCAAACCCTGTGCCAGGTCCAATTTCCTATTTCAAATCAAAGGCTTATGAGGCCCGTTGACGCCTGTGGCGAACATCACCCAGAAAACAGGCCGCCAAACCGCCCGATTTGTCGCCGATTGGCGACGGAGGCTGTGTCTGATCAGCAGAAAGCCTTGTGATTCAAGGGGCTGCGCGCGTCACTCATCAGCGACAGGGTCGGAGGCGGCGCCAGCAGGATCGCTCTTGAACAGGCCTGGCGTGAGGTCGTGTTTCTGCAGCAAACGGTAGAACTCGGTCCGGTTGCGCTGGGCCAGACGGGCGGCGTCGGCCGCATTGCCATCGGTCATTTTGAGAAGACCCACCAGATAGTCGCGTTCAAAGCGCTGGCGCGCTTCGGCAAAACTCAGCACCTCGACGGATGGCGTGCGAAGCGCGCGCTGCACCATGGCCAGGGACACCAGTGGGGTCGTGGACAGCGCGCAGGTCTGCTCCACCACGTTGTAGAGCTGGCGCACGTTGCCGGGCCAGCTG
>SBFU01000183.1 GCA_006227785.1 Burkholderiales bacterium | reverse complement strand
AGGGGACTAGTCCCTTCGGAGGATGGGGTGCGCGGCTCATCGGTCTTTCAGATCTCGACAGGTGTTCCACCGAGGGATGTTCACCCCAACCCCTGGCCGGCACAGTGCAGTCTGTGCTTCGGGCGGTGAGCCGGCCGGATGTCACATCACCGTTTCACCTGGAGAGCTTCCTATGAGCACCAAGAACCTGCGAGCCGGCAGCGCCCCGGCCGCCACCGAAAAGACCTACTCGGGCGCCGACATCGTGGACTGGCGACCAGAGGACGAGCGCTTCTGGGCCAGCACAGGCAAGGCCGTTGCCACCCGCAACCTCTGGATCTCGATTCCCAACCTGCTGATCGGCTTCGCCGTGTGGCTGATGTGGGGCATCATCACCGTCCAGATGCTCAATCTCGGCTTTCCGTTCAAGCCGGCCGAGCTGTTCACGCTGACCGCCATCGCGGGCCTGATGGGTGCCACCTTGCGCATTCCGGCCTCGTTCTTCATCCGCCTCGCGGGTGGTCGCAACACCATCTTCCTGACCAGCGCGCTGCTGATCATCCCGGCTTTCATCACCGGACTGGCGCTGCAGGACAAGAGCACACCGCTTTGGGTTTTCCAGCTCTGCGCCTTTCTCTCGGGCATTGGCGGCGGCAATTTCGCCTGCTCGATGTCCAACATCAGCGGCTTCTACCCCAAGAGCCAGCAGGGCACCGCGCTGGGGTTGAACGCCGGCCTGGGCAACTTCGGTGTCACCACCATGCAGGTGCTGATTCCGCTGGCCATGACGGCTGCCGTGTTCGGTGCCTTCGGTGGTGGCTCGATGACACTGATCAAGGATTCCGGCTGGTTGCTGGGCAAGATTGCGGCCGGCACCGAGACCTGGATACAGAACGCCGGCTTCATCTGGGCTGCCATCCTGGTGCCGCTGGTCATCGCTGCCTGGTTCGGCATGAACAACCTGATGCCGCTGTCGCCCAACTACGGCGGCACACTGGCGGCCTTCGCCAAGATCCTGTACCTCTGGGGCCTGACGGCCATCGTCGGCCTGGTCGGTCTGTACCTGTACCTGCCGGCCCCGACCGGCCTGGGTCTGCTCAACATGTGGGTGGCGTTGCCGCTGATCGTGGTGGTGACCGTGCTGCTGATGAAACTGGCCGCCTTTGGTGAGATGAAGGCCAACATCGGCAAGCAATACGCCATCTTCGCCAACAAGCACACCTGGTCGATGACGGCCCTGTACATCGTCACCTTCGGCTCCTTCATCGGCTTCTCGATGGCGCTGCCGCTGTCGATCACCGTGATCTTCGGCTTCCAGCATGTGCTGGACCCGGCGACCGGTGTCTGGGACCACGCGCTGAAGAACCCGAACGCACCCTCGGCCCTGACCTACGCCTGGATCGGCCCCTTTGTGGGTGCCCTGATCCGTCCGCTGGGTGGCTGGGTGTCTGACAAGGTGGGTGGCTCCATCGTGACCCAGATCATCTCGGCCGTGATGGTGGTGGCCTCGGCCGCGGTCGGCTACGTGATGCTGCTGGCCTACCAGTCGCAGACGCCGGAGCAGTACTTCTTCGTCTTCATGGTGCTGTTCGTGGTGCTGTTCGCCGCCAGCGGCATTGGTAATGGCTCGACCTTCCGCACCATCGGCGTCATCTTCGACCGCCAGCAGGCCGGCCCGGTGCTGGGCTGGACCTCGGCCATCGGCGCCTATGGCTCCTTCATCGCCCCGGTGGTGATCGGTCAGCAAATCAAGGCTGGCACGCCGGAGTACGCCATGTACGGCTTTGCCATCTTCTACGCACTGTGCCTGGTCATCAACTGGTGGTTCTATCTGCGCAAGGGCGCGGAAATCAAGAATCCCTGAACGAATTTCCGGAGACCCACAATGAGTCACTTCCTCGACCGACTGACCCATTTCAACCTGCCCACGGAGAACTTCTCCGGCGGGCACGGCCAGACCACCAACGAAGACCGCACCTGGGAGGATGCCTACCGCAACCGCTGGGCCCACGACAAGATCGTGCGCTCGACGCATGGTGTCAACTGCACCGGCTCCTGCTCGTGGAAGATCTACGTCAAGGGCGGCATCGTCACCTGGGAAACCCAGCAGACCGACTACCCCCGCACGCGCTGGGACATGCCCAACCATGAGCCGAGGGGCTGCGCGCGTGGTGCCTCGTATTCCTGGTACCTGTACTCCGCCAACCGGGTGAAATACCCCATGGTGCGCGGCCGCCTGCTGGAGCGCTGGCGCGCGGCCCTCAAGGTGGCGAAGACGCCGGTCGACGCATGGGCGCTGATCGTCGAGGACGACGCGGCCCGCAAGGACTACCAGCAGGTGCGTGGCATGGGCGGCTTCGTGCGCTCCAGCTGGGACGAGGTGAACCAGCTGATCGCCAGCGCCAACGTCTACACCATCAAGAAGCACGGACCGGACCGCGTGATCGGCTTTTCGCCGATCCCGGCCATGTCCATGGTCAGCTATGCGGCCGGTTCGCGCTACCTGTCACTGATCGGCGGCGTGTGCATGAGCTTCTACGACTGGTACTGCGACCTTCCGCCGGCCAGCCCGCAGATCTGGGGCGAACAGACCGACGTGCCCGAGTCGGCCGACTGGTACAACAGCAGCTTCATCATCGCCTGGGGTTCCAACGTGCCCCAGACCCGAACGCCCGATGCCCACTTCTTCACCGAGGTGCGCTACAAGGGCACCAAGACGGTGGCGGTCACGCCCGACTACTCGGAAGTGGCCAAGCTCTCCGACCTGTGGCTGCACCCCAAACAGGGCACCGACGCCGCCCTGGCCATGGCCATGGGCCATGTGGTGCTCAAGGACTTCTACTTCCCCGACGGCGGCAGCGAGGCATCGCGCCGGGCCGCCCCAAGCGATGCTGCCCCCCTTGGGGGGGAGGCGCCGAAGGGCGCACCGGGGGGCAGGTCTCGCTATTTCGACGACTATGCCCGCCGTTACACCGACCTGCCCCTGCTGGTGATGCTCAAGGAGCAGACCCTGCCTGATGGCAGCACCACCCTGGTGCCGGACCGGTACCTGCGCGCCAGCGACTTCAACGGCAAGCTGGGCCAGGACAACAACCCCGAGTGGAAGACGGTGGCCTTCGACACCGCAGGCAAGGCGGTGCTGCCCAACGGGTCCATCGGCTTCCGCTGGGGCCCGGAAGGCCGCGAGGACGCCGGCAAATGGAACCTGGAGTCCAAGGAAGCGCGCGACAACGCGGACGTGAAGCTCAAGCTGTCGGTGCTGGAGGACGGCGAGCAGGCGCACGAGGTCGTGGACGTCGCTTTCCCCTACTTCGGTGGCCAGCAGGTGCCGAACTTCCCGTCGAATGCGGCCGTGGGCGAGGTCAACCGCGCCCGCGTCCCGGCGGTCAAGCTGCGCCTGGGCAAGGCCGGTGAAGAGCGCTACGCCATGGTCGCCACCGTGTTCGACCTGCAGGTGGCCCAGTACGGCATCGACCGCGGCCTGGGCAGTGGCGCCAGAAGCTTCGACGACAACGCGCCCTACACCCCGGCCTGGCAGGAAGCCATCACCGGCGTGCCGCGCGACCAGGTGATTGCCGTGGCGCGCCAGTTCGCCGAAAACGCCGACAAGACACAGGGCAAGTCCATGGTGATCATCGGCGCGGCCATGAACCACTGGTACCACGCCGACATGAACTACCGCGGCGTGATCAACCTGCT
>SBFU01000090.1 GCA_006227785.1 Burkholderiales bacterium | reverse complement strand
TGCTTCGGTATGGCAGGTGCGTTGCACGGTCCCAAGGGCGGAGATCGGCTGAACCACCGCTTCGCCTGGCCCTCGGCGCGCTGGGGATCGATACCGATTGAAGGCGGCGTGATGGCAGCGCACAAGGCCGAAATCGAGGCAGCGGCCGATCCGGCGGCGCGCCGTGCCGAGCTGGAACAACACTACATCAACATCTCGTCGCCCATGCGGACGGCGGAAAAGTTCGGTGTGCTCGAAGTGATCGATCCGCGCGAGACACGCCGCGTGCTGTGCGACTGGATCGAGGACGCATGGCACGTCATCCAGGGAGATCGCTTCGCCACGCGGACCTGAACACGCACGCACGGGCGCGGTTTTCCACGTACCCCAGTCTCACATGAAGGAGTAGGTCATTTGAAAGCGCTGATCTGCAAGACCTTGGGACCGCCAGATCGGCTGACCCTTGAAGAAATGCCGGACCCGGCCCCGCGCGAAGGGGAAGTGCTGATCGCCATGATGGCCGCGGGCGTCAACTTTCCGGATGCCCTGATGGTGCAAGGAAAGTACCAGGCCAAGCCACCGCTGCCCTTCGTGCCCGGCGCCGAGCTGGCGGGCACCGTGCTGGCAACGGGCCCCGGCGTGGACAATGCCCGACCCGGTGATCGTGTCATTGCCTCCTGCCGCATGGGCGCATTCGCGGAGAAGGTGATCGTGCAGGCAGCGCACCTGATTCCCCTGCCCGCCAGCATCAACTTTGACGTCGGCGCCTCGTTCATGCTGACCTACGGAACTTCTTACCATGCGCTCAAGGGTCGCGCCCAGCTGCAACCGGACGAGACACTGCTGGTGCTGGGGGCCGCAGGCGGCGTCGGCCTGGCGGCCGTCCAGATCGGCAAAGCCTTGGGTGCCCGGGTGATCGCCGCAGCGTCCTCCCCGGAGAAACTGTCCATCTGCCAAAGCCATGGCGCGGATGAGCTCATCGACTACACACGCGAAGACCTGCGGGACCGGCTGAAACACCTGACAGCCGGCAAAGGCCCTGACGTGATTTACGACCCGGTCGGAGGCCCGTTCACAGAGCAGGCGTTCCGCTCCATTGCGTGGGGCGGTCGCCATCTTGTGGTGGGCTTTGCAGACGGGACGATCCCCAGCCTGCCACTAAACCTGACGCTGCTCAAGGGCGCATCGATCGTGGGTGTGTTCTGGGGCGAATTCGTGACCCGACAAGTGACCAGCTTCCAAAGGGACCTGGCCGAGATGTTCTCGCTGCTGGCGCAAGGCCGGCTTTCACCGCACGTCTCGGCGCGCTACCCCCTGGCGCAAGGAGCCCAGGCCCTCCAGGACCTGCTGGATCGCAAGGTGACTGGCAAGGTGATCATCGCGAACCGTTGAGCGGCAACGCCAGGTCCGTCAAAGAGGCTTCATGAACCAACCGCCACCTTCATTGCTGCATGCCGTGCGTCCCTGGCTCGCCGACGACCGGGGCGTTGAGGCCATGGCATTCGGCAGCCACCGCCTGGGCTATCGCGCACTTGCCGGTCACGCACTGGCACTGTCCGAACGTCTGCGGGCTCTTGGGGTTCAACCGGGTGACCGGGTTGCGGGTCTGTTCTCGCCCCGCCCGGAGGCTGTCATTGCCTTGTTGGCCTGCTGGCTGGCGGGCGCAACACTCACAGGCCTCAACCCACGCTACCGGCGCGAAGAGCAGCGGCAGATCCTGGTCGACAGCCAGGCCAAGGTGCTGCTGTCGATCGTCCGGGACGGCGATCGCGAACTGGGGCCGGATCTCGATGACCATGAGGCGACGCTGCGCATTCGAACGGTCCGCTTCGGTCCGGGTTTCGGTGAAGGCGAGCTGCCCGCCCCCACGCCTGCCGGCGCGGTACCGGCGCAATGGGACGCGGCACTGCACAGCTTCGACGATCGGGTGCCTGCCGTCGTCATCTACACCTCCGGATCGACTGGACGACCCAAGGGCGCGCTGATCACGCACCAAGGACTTTCCTTTCGGTCGTACACACTGCATCACGACCGCTTCGCCATCCCGCACATACGTCTGCTGCTGGATCTACCCGTGAATCACATCGGTGCGCTCGCCAGCGGCATCGGTGTGGCTCTGGTCGCTGGCGGCCTACTCGTGATGGCCGAGCAGTTCGATCCCGCCGCCACACTGGCTGCAGTCCGAAACGAACGGCTGCATGTGCTCAGCGGCGTGCCCACGATGCTCGCCCGCATCGCTGCCCATCCCGATTTCGAAACTGCCGACCTGAGCTCGCTGCGGTTCGTCAACTGGGGGGCGGGCCCCATCAACGAGCAGGTGCTCAGACGCTTGCTCAGGGCCACTCCTGCCCTGTTCTCACAACAATACGGCATGACCGAGTCGAACGGCCCCATCGTGTTCACGCCGCCGACGCGGGACGTCGACGTACTTTTGCACACGACAGGCAAACCAGATCCGCGTCTAGAAGTGCGCATCGCCGACGAAGAGGATCAGGCGCTGCCGTCGGAGTCTGAAGGCGAGGTCCAGGTTCGGCTGCCCTACCCCTTTGCGGGATATCTTGGCAATCCGGAATCAAGCGGGCAGGCGTTCACCACAGACGGCTACCTGAAGACGGGCGACCGTGCTTTGCTGCGGTCCGATGGCTACCTCGTATTCCGCGGCCGCAGCAAGGAAATGTACAAATCAGGCGGATTCAATGTCTACCCGCGCGAAGTGGAGATCGTGCTGGAATCTCATCCGGCGATCCGCGCGGCTGCTGTTCTGGGTGTGGACGATCCCGTCTGGGGTCAGGTCGGGCATGCGTTTGTCGAACTCAAGAGCGAACTGGCAGCTGCCGATATCGTGGCCTGGTGCCGAGAGCGGCTTGCCAACTACAAGGTGCCCAAGGCAATCGTGTTTCTCGATGCGATGCCCAGAACCTCGGTAGACAAGATTGACCGCAAAAAACTTTCCGAGCGCGGTGCCGGAGCCGTATGAGACGCGACGGATGGAGCCTCGGAACAAGGCGAGTGTGCAAGGCCGACCCCACCTGAGTCATTGATGTTGGCGCGGCTGGCGGGGATCGAACCCACGACCCTTGGCTTCGGAGGCCAATACTCTATCCACTGAGCTACAGCCGCAACCTGAGCGATTCTATCAGGCGCCTCCAACCGAAAGGTCCGCGAAGGGGTGGAAGCTATAATCTATGGCTGTCCGTTCATTCACGGACGGCCCCCGAACATCCCCTGACGGCACCGAACCGCCACCCTGAGGACCCCATGAGCGACCACGCGCACGACTCCCACACCGGCCCCATCAAGACCCCGGCCCAGTTGCTCTGGACCTCGTTCTTTGCATTTGTTGCACCGGTGTTCATCATCATCGGTCTGGTGTACTTCGTCACCTCCGGCGACAAGCCCGCCGCCGGTGCGGTCGACCAGGAAATGGCCACCGCCATGCGCATCCAGCGCATCGGCACCGTCGAACTGCGCGATGCCAACCGGCCGCTGCAGGCCGGCGATGCCGTCTACAAGGCGCAGTGCGCGGCTTGCCACGACGCCGGTCTGGCCGGTGCCCCCAAGTTCGGTGACACCGCCGCCTGGGCCGCCCGCATCGCCACGGGCTACGACGCGCTGCTGACCTCCGCCCTCAAGGGCAAGGGCGCCATGGGTGCCCAGGCTGGTGGCGCCTTCAGCGATCTCCGGATCGGTCGCGCCGTGGT
>SBFU01000115.1 GCA_006227785.1 Burkholderiales bacterium | reverse complement strand
GTGCCGTAAACGAACGAGTCGCGCCCACCGCGGCTGATGCGCCAGAGAAATCCGCGGTCCGCCACCTGCTGTTGTGCCCGCATCAGCAGCTGTTGATCCGGCATGTCCGCGGTAGGTGGGCACGCATTCGCCGACTGGGCGTGTGCGCCGGACGTCAGGCAGATGCCGCCCAGCAAACCCCACATCCAGCGACACAGGAGACGTCCAAGACCTGACCGGCTGCCTGCCATTCGGCGTGTCCTCTCAGGCCCCCGGGCGGCGACCGGATTTGCGTCCGGTACCGGTCGGGCGGGCACCGGTTTCCCGCGGCGGCAGACCGGTGTGCTGGGTGAGGATCTGCCCGGCACGCGGCTGCGGCTTGGCGGCCGATCTGACCGGCGTGCTGTTCTTGCGTCGCGCCGTCTGGTAACCGCCATCGGTGAGTGGCTGGAAGGTGGGAATGAGGTGGTGCTTGCCATTGCCGATCAGGTCGGCGCGACCCATGGCCTTGAGCGCCTCGCGCAGCAGCGGCCAGTTGTTGGGATCGTGGTAGCGCAGGAAAGCCTTGTGCAGACGGCGCCGCTTTTCCCCGCGCACGATGTCCACGCGCTCGGCGCGCCCACCTGGTCCAATATCGCGGTGAATGCCCTTGAGCGGGTTGAGACCGCTGTGGTACATGGCGGTGGCGGTCGCCATGGGGCTGGGGTAGAAGGTCTGCACCTGGTCGGCGCGGAAGCCGTTTTTCTTCAGCCAGAGCGCGAGGTTCATCATGTCCTCGTCGCTGGTACCCGGATGGGCGGCAATGAAGTAAGGAATGAGGAACTGCTTCTTGCCGGCTTCTTCGCTGTACTTCTCGAACAGTTGCTTGAACTTGTCGTAACTGCCGATGCCGGGCTTCATCATCTTGGACAGCGGCCCCTGTTCGGTGTGCTCGGGTGCGATCTTCAGGTAGCCGCCCACATGGTGCTGCACCAGTTCCTTGACGTACTCGGGGCTTTGCACCGCCAGGTCGTAGCGCAGGCCGGAGCCGATCAGGATCTTCTTGATGCCCCTGAGGGCGCGTGCACGGCGGTAGATCTTGATCAGCGGATCGTGGTTGGTCGTCAGGTTCTGGCAAATGCCAGGGTAGACGCAGCTGGGCTTGCGACAGGCGGCCTCGATCTCGGGACTGCGACAGCCCAGGCGGTACATGTTGGCCGTGGGGCCACCCAGGTCGGAGATGACGCCGGTGAAGCCTTCGACCTTGTCGCGGATGTCCTCGACTTCTTTGATGATCGAGTCTTCCGAGCGGCTCTGGATGATGCGGCCTTCGTGCTCGGTGATGGAGCAGAAGGTGCAGCCGCCAAAACAGCCCCGCATGATGTTGACCGAGAAGCGGATCATCTCCCACGCCGGGATCCTGGTTGCCCCGTCGTGGCGACCGTGTTCGTCGGCGTAGGCCGGGTGTGGGCTGCGCGCGTACGGCAGATCGAACACGTGATCCATCTCCGCCGTGGTCAGCGGAATGGGCGGGGGGTTGATCCAGACGTCGCGCGCCGTGGCGCCCTCACCGTGCGCCTGTACCAGCGCGCGGGCGTTGCCCGGGTTGGCTTCGACGTGCAGTACGCGGTTGGCGTGCGCATAGAGCACGGCATCGCTTCTGACCTGCTCATAGCTCGGCAGGCGGATCACGGTGCGGTCTCGTGGCAGCTTGGCCACGCCGCCCGAACCCTGCGGCCGGTGGATGGTGATGGGTTTGACCTGCACATCCTGCGCAGCAGCAGCCGCTTCCGCGCCCTCTTCTTTCGAGCAGCTCTGTCCTTTCGCCTGCGCCTGTTCGCTGGTGGTCAGGTAGGGGTTGATGTGGTCTTCGACGTGGCCGGGCTGGTCGACTTCGGTCGAATCGAGCTCGATCCAGCCCTCGGCCGTCGGATCACCGGGACGGCGCACAAAGGCGGTGCCCCGCACATCGGTGATGCTTTCGACGGGTTCTCGTCGCGCCAGGCGGTGCGCCACTTCGACCAATGCGCGCTCGGCGTTGCCGTACAGCAGCAGGTCGCACTTGGCGTCCACCACGATGCTGCGGCGCACCTTGTCGCTCCAGTAGTCGTAGTGGGCGATGCGGCGCAGGGAACCTTCGATGCCGCCCAGCACGATGGGCACGTCCTTGTAGGCCTCGCGGCAGCGCTGGCTGTAGACGATGGCGGCACGGTCGGGGCGCTTGCCGCCGACGTCGCCGGGGGTATAGGCGTCGTCGCTGCGGATCTTCCGGTCGGCCGTGTACCGGTTGATCATGGAATCCATGTTGCCGGCGGTCACGCCCCAGAACAGGTTGGGTTTGCCCAGTGCCCTGAAGGGTTCGGCGCTCTGCCAGTCAGGCTGGGCGATGATGCCGACGCGAAAGCCCTGCGCCTCCAGCACCCGGCCGATCACGGCCATGCCGAAGCTGGGGTGGTCCACATAGGCGTCACCCGTCACCAGAATGACGTCACAGGAATCCCAGCCGAGCTGCTCCATCTCCGCCCGGCTCATGGGAAGGAAGGGTGCGACGCCAAACCGCTTGGCCCAGTAGGGGCGGTAGCTGGTCAGCGGCTTGGCGTTGCGCGCGAAAAAGGAGACGTCGATGGGCGCGTTCATGGGAAACACAAGGATAACCCTCTAGTTTAGGGTTTTGCCTTCGCCCATGGGGCGACAGGGACTTGGCACCGATGACCGGCGTCGCTGAAGTGCCAGCCCGATGGCCCCAAGCCCCACTACGATGCGGCGACAGCACCAGGAGACGACACCCATGCCTGATTTCACCACCCTGAGCATCGCCCCTGATCCGCAGCACCCTCGCATCGCACGGCTGCTGCTCAACCGGCCGGAGCGCTTCAACGCCATCACGGACGACATGCCGGGCGAAATCCGTGCGGCGGTCGAATGGGCCAGCGCCAATCCCGAGATCCACGTCATCGTGGTCGAAGGCGCCGGCAAAGGCTTCTGTGGTGGCTACGACCTGGCAGCCACCGCTGCCCAGCACATAGAGCACCCCTGCCAGCAGGAGAGCCAGCCTTGGGACCCGATGGTGGACTACGCCACCATGAAACGCTTCACCGAGGACTTCATGAGCCTTTGGCGCAGCCCCAAGCCCACCATCGCCAAGGTGCACGGCGCGGCCGTTGCAGGCGGCAGTGACATTGCGTTGTGCTGCGACCTGCTTGTCATGGCCGATGACGCCCGCATCGGCTACATGCCAACCCGCGTCTGGGGTTGCCCCACCACCGCCATGTGGACCTACCGGCTGGGTCCGACGCGCGCCAAACAGCTGATGTTCACGGGTGACGTGATTGATGGCGGAACGGCCGCGGCCTGGGGCCTGGCCAACCAGTCGGTCCCGGCAGCCGAACTGGAGGCCACGGTGATGGCGCTGGCCCTGCGCATCGCCGGCGTGCCGCGTTCGCATCTGGCCATGCACAAGATGGTGGTCAACCAGGTCATGCTCAGCATGGGACTGGAGCAGACACAGATGATGGCCACCGTCTTCGATGGCATCACCCGGCACAACCCGGAAGGCCTGTGGTTCCGCCGCTATGCCCAGGAAAACGGGTTCAAGGCCGCCGTGCAGTGGCGCGACAGCGGCCGCCCGATTCCCGAAGGCGATGAGGCCCGCGCACTGATCCGGGACATGGACGCCCGCAAGCCTTCCTGAACGACGTTGCGCCACTCGGTCGGCGGGGCAT
>SBFU01000425.1 GCA_006227785.1 Burkholderiales bacterium | reverse complement strand
CCCGGCGATGCGGGGCGACGACAATGTGGGATTTTACCGGTCCCGCACCCTTCTGTGCGATCCTTTTTTTGGGCTTGCGCCCAGTCCCTCACGCCATGAGAACGCGGTTCATCCTGATTCAGACCAGCCATGCCGGCAATGTGGGCGGGACGGCCCGCGCCATGAAAGTCATGGGATTCGATGACCTGGTGCTGGTGGCGCCCCGCTGGGCCAACGTGTTGCGGCGCGAGGAGACCATTCAGCGCGCCAGCGGGGCCAATGATGTGCTGGCCAAGGCCCGCATCGTCGACACCCTGGACGAGGCGCTGGACGGGGTCGATCACCTTTGTGCCACCGCCATGACGCCGCGCGACTTCGGTCCACCGACCCGATCACCGCGGGAGCACTTCCGGCAGTTGCTGGCTGGTGCGTCGGAAGGGACCGCAGATGGGGCGCCCGGGCGCCCCGGTGGCGTTGCGTTCCTGTTCGGATCCGAACGGTTTGGCATGCGCAATGAGGATGTGTACCGCTGCCACGCCTGCCTCAGCATCCCCACTGACCCGTCATTCGGTTCGCTCAACCTGGCCGCCGCCGTGCAGCTCATCGCCTACGACTGGCGTCTCGCGCTCGGGCCCATGGCCGGAGGCGTGGCGCCAGCTTCCGCGGGGCCACGGCTGGCCGATGCGGCCTCGGTGGCCGGCATGCTGGAGCACCTGGAACGCGCCCTGGTGGCCATCGATTTTCTGGACCCGATGGCACCCAAGAAACTCATGCCCCGGCTGAACCAGATGTTCAACCGTGCCGCCTTGCAGGAGGAGGAAATCCACATTCTCCGTGGTGTGGCCAAGGCCATGCTGGAGACCGCCGCGAGGTCAAAGCGGTAGACTGCATGGCCGTCCCGACTGCAAAAGACCATGTTTGCCCGCCTCCGATCCGACATCCAGTGCATTCTTGAGCGCGACCCGGCTGCGCGCAGCACCTGGGAGGTCATCACCTGTTATCCCGGCCTGCATGCCATCTGGCTGCACCGCCCGGCGCACTGGTGCTGGAACCACGGGTTCAAGTGGCTGGGGCGTTTCATTTCGCACCTGACCCGCTGGCTCACCGGTATCGAGATCCACCCGGGTGCCCGCATTGGTGAACGCGTTTTCTTCGATCACGCCATGGGCACCGTGGTGGGCGAGACCGCGGAGATCGGCGACGGCTGCACCATCTACCAGGGCGTGACGCTGGGTGGCACCTCGTTGTACAAGGGCACCAAGCGCCACCCCACGCTGGGTCGCGACGTGGTGGTCAGTGCCGGGGCCAAGGTGCTCGGTGGCTTCGAGGTGGGTGATGGTGCCAAGATCGGCAGCAACGCGGTGGTCATCAAGCCCGTTCCGGCCGGCGCCACGGCGGTGGGCATTCCGGCGCGCATCATCCCGAGCAAGCAGGGAGAAAGCGCTGACGTCACCGAAGAAACCAAGCCCAAGTTCCAGGCCTACGGCATCACCCAGGAAGACGATCCTCTGTCACAGGCCATGCGCGGTCTGATCGACAAGACCGGCAGCCAGGAACACCAGATCGCGCTGCTGTGGCAGGCCATAGAAAAGCTGGCCTGCGCCCAGCGCGGTGACTGCGTGCCCGAGGACGCCGCGCGCGAAGAGCACTTCGAGGCCGACAGGCTCAACCAGCTGGTCGGTAAATGATCAGCCTCTCAGTGGTGGTGGCCATGCGCGCCATGCGCATGGCCGTGCGCGACTTCCTCGGCTGAGGCCGCCCGCACTTCCAGCACCTTCAGGCTGAAGGTCAGCGTCTGGCCGGCCAGGGGGTGGTTGCCGTCCAGATGCACCACCGGTCCCTTGATCTTGGTGACCGTGAAGACCTGTTCCTGGCCCTGCTGATCACGGCCCTGCAGCTGACCACCGACCTTCACACCGGGTGGAAACTCGGAGCGGGGGATGGAGGTGACCAGACTTTCGTCGCGCTCTCCAAAGGCGTCAGCCGGCGGCAGTGCGAGGGTCGCCTGGTATCCGGCCTCCTGACCCTCCAGCGCCTTTTCGATGCCTGGCAACGTGTTGTCATAGCCCCCATGCAGGTACGAGCGCGGGGTCTTGCCGTCCTCCAGCAGCTTGCCTTGGGCGTCGCTGGCGCGAAAGGTGAGGGTGACGACGGTGTCTTTGGTGATTTTCATGCGAACTTCCCAGTATGTGCTCAGCGAGCAGGCCGAACGGCACTCTTCGGTCGCCAGCCTTTGACGATATCGTCGTTGGTTTCGAGGTAGGGGCCGCCGATCAGGTCGATGCAGTAGGGCACTGCCGCGAAGATGCCGTTGACGCGCACCGAACCGTCCGCGTTGCGAGCGCCCTCCAGGGTCTCGGCAATCGCCTTGGGCTGCCCTGGGAGGTTGATGATCAGGCTGCGGTCGCGGATCACCGCGACCTGGCGCGAGAGGATGGCGGTGGGCACGAAGGCCAGGCTGATCTGGCGCATCTGCTCGCCAAAGCCAGGCATTTCCTTGTGGGCCACCGCCAGGGTGGCCTCGGGTGTGAAGTCCCGCAGGGCGGGGCCTGTTCCACCGGTGGTCAGGACCAGGGCGCAGCCCGCGTCCACGAGCTCGATCAGGGTCTGGCTGATCACGGCCTGTTCGTCGGGAATCAGGCGCGGCTCGAAATGGATCGGGTTCTTCAGCGCCCGCGTCAGCCAGTCCTGCAGGGCCGGCAGTCCCTTGTCTTCGTAGACGCCACTGCTGGCGCGGTCACTGATGGACACGATGCCGATGCGGACCGGGTCGAAGCTGTTGGTGTCGCTCATGGTTGGTTTTCCTCGGCTGGGTCGTTGTGGTCGTCCGTGTCGTGACTGGCCAGGGCCGACCGCACGATCTGGAAGATCTCTCGGTAGGCACGGCCGTGGCGCTGGGCTTCACCCGGACGCTCCTGGGCGGCGCTGGCCTGGGCGTCCTTGCGGGCCTGGCGGATGAGGTTGCGCAGGTGCTGGACATCGGCCTCGGGGTGGGTGTTCAGCCAGTCGGTCAGGGCGCCATCGTCCTGGACCAGCCGGTCGCGCCATTGCTCGGCCTGGTGCAGCGCCAGGGTTTCGCGGGCCGAAGGCTTGCGCTGCTCCTCCAGTGCCGACTCGATGTCGGTGATGACCTGCGGCTCCAGCGCGCGCATAAGCTTGCCGATGAACTGCATCTGCCGCCGACGGCCCTCGAAATTGGTGATGCGGCGGGCCTCGTCCAGGGCGTCGATCAGCTTGTCCGAGAGCTCATGGCGCTCCCGCAGCCGCGCCATCAGGTCGCTGCGCAGGGTCAGCAAGGCTTCTCCCAGCTTTTGCAGGTGTTCGCTCTCGCGCTTGAGGTCGGTCTTGCTGCGGTCGGTGTCGCCCTTGGCCTCGCGTTTGAGTTCAAGATCGAGCTCGCTGCCTTCGGCAACAAAGTGGCCGCGGACGTAATAGCCGCGTTGGGACTTGCGGGGCATGGGTGTGGGCGCCTGTGCCGTCTGTGGCGTCGCCCCGAACGCTGGCCGCGACCCGGCTGAGCCGTTTCCAGGCTGGCCTGCCGGGCCTGGCCTATGGTGAGGCGTGTAGGGACGCTCAGAGGCGCCAAGCGGTGAAAATGGACCGGCAGGTATCATAACCGCCACCATGAATTCCACCACCGTTTCCACCGCCCGTCCGACCGCTGCCGAGGCCCCTGCCGGACAGCCGCTGGCCGGCTTCCAGTACAGCCGGTCCCGTTTTGAAGAATTGGCCGATCTGGCGCTGACCCACGCGCGCCTTCTGGGTGCGGTGGACGCCGCGGTCGAAGTGTCCGAGGGGGCCGGGCTTTCGGTGTCGGTCCGAAAGGGTGCGCTGGAGAACGTCGAGCGCAACCGCGACAAGTCGCTGGGGGTGACCGTCTACCTCGGCCAGAAGCGCGGCAACGCATCGACCTCGGACTTTTCGCCTGCTGCGATTCGTCAGACGGTGCAGGCCGCTTACGACATTGCCCGCTTCACCGCCGACGACCCGGTGGCGGGTCTGCCTGATGCTGAGGATGTGGCCGACAGCTACCCGGATCTGGACCTTTTTCATCCCTGGTCCATCAGCTCGGCCGAGGCCATGCAACTGGCCCAGGCCTGCGAGGCCGCGGCCTTTGCGACCAGCCGCAAGATCACGAACAGCGAGGGTGCGGGTGTCTCGGCCCAGCAGTCGCATTTCTTCAGCGAGCACATGCGCGGCGGTGAGCGTCGGCGCGCGGGCATCTTCCACGGCGGCTACGCCAGCTCGCGCCACAGCCTGTCTGTTTCGCCGATCGCCGGTCGTGGCGATGCCATGCAACGCGACTACTGGTACAGCTCGCAGCGCGCACCACAGGACCTGGCGGCGCCCGAAGTGGTCGGGCGCTATGCCGCCGAGCGCACGCTGGCGCGGCTGGGCGGGCGCAAGATGGCCACCACCGAATGCCCGGTGCTGTTCGAGTCGCCGCTGGCAGCGGGGCTGCTGGGGTCCTATGTGCAGGCCACCAGTGGCGGTGCCTTGTACCGGCGCACCAGTTTCCTGTGCGACAGCCTGGGCAAGCAGGTCATGGCCCGGCATCTGGACATCGTCGAGGAGCCGCACCTGGTCAATGGCAAGGGCAGCGCGCCCTTCGACGATGAAGGCGTGCGCACCGTGCGACGCAAGGTGCTGAGTGCCGGCAAGGTGCAGGGGTATTTCCTGTCCAGCTACTCGGCGCGCAAGCTGGGCATGCGGACCACAGGCAATGCCGGCGGATCGCACAACCTGAGCCTGACCAGCCGGCTGACCCGTCCGGAAGATGATCTGGATGCCATGCTCAGAAAGCTGGGGCGCGGCCTGTTCGTGACCGAACTGATGGGGCAGGGCGTGAACTACGTGACCGGTGACTACTCTCGCGGTGCATCGGGCTACTGGGTGGAGAACGGACGCATTGCCTATCCGGTGCAGGAGATCACCATCGCGGGCAACCTGCGCGACATGCTCAAGGGCATCGTGGCGGTGGGCGCCGATGCCTACACCTTCGGTGGCAAGACGGTCGGCTCCATCCTGATCGACCGCATGAAGGTGGCTGGCAGCTGATCGGGGCGACTTGCGCATGCCCCGCCGGTCCCGTCCCCTCGGTCCGTGCCCCTTTCCTTGACCCGCACACCCATCCTTGCGTCCTGAAGCACTGGCCTTGATGGCCGCCGCCTGTTGGGCGATTTCAAGCCTGTTCTCGGCCGGTCCCGCGCAGAGGCTGGGCGCGTTCGCCTTCAGCCGCTGGCGCATGCTGTTTGCCTCGCTCCTGCTGTGGTCGTTGGCCCTGGCTGGCGGTGGCTGGCGCAGCCTGGATGCGTCGGGTTTCGCCTTGCTGGCCTTGTCCGGCCTGATCGGCATCTTCATCGGTGACACGGCCCTGTTTGCCTGCATGAACCGGCTTGGCCCAAGGCGTTCGGGTGTGCTGTTCGCCACCCATGCGCTGTTCTCCGCCTGCCTGGCCTGGCTTCTCCTGGGTGAATCGCTCTGGGGCTGGACCCTGGTGGGCAGCGGGCTGCTGGTGGCCGGTGTGATGCTGGCCATCGCATGGGGCAAGCGTGAAGACGAGGCCCATGCCTGGGAGCAGGTGCGTGGCGCGTTGTGGGTCGGTGTCGGGCTGGGCCTGCTGGCAGCCCTGTGCCAGTCGGTGGCCACGCTGATGCTCAAACCTCTGATGAGCAGCGGGGTGGATGCGGTGGCGGCATCGGCCATGCGCATGAGCACGGCGCTGGGCGCTCACAGCCTGTTGTGGCTGGTCTGGCGTGGTGCGCGGGCCCGGGCCGCGCTGAGTCTGAAGGATGCGACCTGGATTTTCCTGAGTGCGGCGATTGCCATGGCGCTGGGCATGACCCTGATACTGCAGGCGATGCGCCACGGTCAGGCCGGGTTGGTGGCGGTTCTGTCGTCGGTGACGCCGGTGCTGATCCTGCCCCTGCTCTGGCTGGTCTACCGCCGTCGACCGGCCCTGGGTGCCTGGGTCGGTGCCTCGCTGGCGGTCACAGGCACCGCACTTATCCTGACCTGAACAGCGACCCGCGCAGCGGTGGAGCGTGGGGGCGACGCCGACCGCAGCGAAGGGCCGCCCCGAGCCAGGTCAGCCCCCTTGGGGGGCAGCGACCCGCGCAGCGGTGGAGCGTGGGGGCCAACCACTCATTTTTTGCGCTGCACCAGCAGATTGCGGCGGGCGTCTTCCGGGTAGGCAAAGGTGACGCCTCCCTTGCTGACCTTGCCCATCACCAGCATGTTCTGGGTGATGGCGTCCTTGTCGTCCCGGCTGAAGGGGCGTTCATGGGTGGCCACCACGCCGTAGTAGACGCGCGGGATGTTTTCCAGCGCCTGCTTGACCGCAGGTCCGGTGAAACGTCCGTCGCGGATGCCGAACAGCGCATAGGTGAGCAGGTAGGTGGTGTCGTAGGCCTGGGCCGCGGCCATGGGGACCTTCAGAGGTTGCTTGAACTTGCGGGCGTAGGCACTGAGAAAGGCGGCCCGGCGCTCGTTGCTGGGCTCGGCAATGAAGGTCTGTGCCATCAGCGCTCCGTCTGCCGCCGCACCGGCGCCATCGATGAAGAACGGAAACGACAGTGGCCACCCACCCACCTGGGGGACCGGCCAGCCCAGGTCGCGGCGCCCCTGGGCGATGGTCGCGTTCTCCGGGCCGACGGTGTAGCTGAACACCACGTTGGCGCCTGCATCGCGGGCGGCCTGCAGTTCCTGGCGCAGGTCCTTGACGCCCAGTGCAAAGCGCGCCACGTGGGCAGGCTTGAGCCCTTTGGCCGCCAGCGCGGCTTCAACGTCCTTGAGCCCGGCATCGCCATAGCCGGTGGTGTCGGCGAAGATGGCCACGCGTGTCCAGCCCCGGCGAACCAGATCGTCCACCACAAAGGGGGCCTGGATGGCATCGCGGGCCGAGGTGCGGAAGATGTAGCTCTCAGGTGCCGGGTAAGTGGCGGTCAGGGGCGAGCCGGTCGAGCAGGGCACGATCAGGGGCGACTGGGCTTTCTGGAACACCTCAAGTGAACGCATGGCCACGCCGGTGTTGCAAAAGCCGATGGTGGCGACCACACCCTCCTTGACCAGCTCTTCCGAACGCTGGCGGCCCACGTCGGGTGTGCCCTCGTCGTCCTTGATGATGAGCTGAAGCGGGCGACCCAGGTAGCCGCCAACGGCGTTGATCTCCTCGACCGCCAGCTCGATGCCGTGCCGCATGGGCGTGCCGAAGTCGGACGAAGGACCCGTGAAGGGGCCGATGACGCCGATCTTGAGTGGCGCGCCCGGCTGGGCCAATGCGGTGTGGGCAGCCAGGACCATGAAGGGCCAGACCAGCCAGCTGACCAGACGACGAAGGCATTGCATGGGCGCTCCTTTCAGTGACGCAGGCGAGTGTAGGCAGCGCCCCCCGGGGGGCGACTCGCGGTTTACCCTGAAAGAGTGGCTGGCCGTCAGTGCTTCGTCAGGCAGCCGGCGCCGACGTGTGCGTCAGGCGGCCAGTGCGGCTTTCACGGCTGCCGATACCGCTGCCATGTCGGCCTTGCCGGCCAGCCGGGCCTTGGCGGCGGCCATCACCTTACCCATGTCGGCAGGGCCTGCGGCACGCCCGAGCTCCCCGGCCAGGCTGTCCAGAACGGCACGCACCTCGGCCGCCACTTCCTCGGCCGACAGGCGGGCTGGCAGATAAGCCTGAAGTACCTGCAGTTCGGCCTTTTCCTTGTCGACCAGATCCTGGCGGCCGGCCTGCTCAAAGGCGGTGATCGAGTCCTTGCGCTGCTTGACCAGCTTGTCGATGACACCGATGACCTGGGTGTCGTCCAGCTCGATGCGCTCGTCCACCTCTTTCTGCTTCAGGGCAGCGGTCAGCAGGCGGATGGTGCCCAGGCGCTCGCTGTCCTTGGCACGCATGGCGGCCTTCATGTCTTCGGTGATGCGTTCTTTCAGGCTCATGGTCGGGGCTGCAAGGTCGAAAGCGCCGATTGTCGCAGAGGGCGTTCAGACGGCTTCCAGCGCCAGCAGTTCGTCGATCTGCTGGCGCCGGCGGATCAGCCGGTGCACGGTGCCATCGACCAGCACTTCGGGGGCCAGCGGGCGGCTGTTGTAGTTGCTGGACATCGAGGCACCGTAGGCACCGGCGTCGTGCAGCACCAGCAGGTCACCCACCTTGGCCTCTGGCAGCTCGCGTGTCAGCACCACGCCGCCCTCGGCCTGGGTGAACACGTCACCCGACTCGCACAGCGGACCGGCCACCACGGTCTCCCGCACCGCGCGTGGCGTGTCGTCGCAGGGCAGCAGGCTCATGCCATGCCAGGCGCCGTACATGGCCGGGCGCATGAGGTCGGAGAAGCCGGTGTCGACCAGGGTGAAGTGCTGCCCACCCTGGTACTTGGTGGCGCGAACTTCGGCCAGCAGCACACCGGATTCGGCGACCAGGTAACGGCCAGGTTCGAGCTCGAGATGGACCTCATGGCCCAGGAGGGAGGCGATTTCGCGCCGGACGGCATCCCAGAGCCGGAAGTAATGCGCGGTGTCGATGCGGGGCTCACCCTCCCGGTAGGGGATGGACAGGCCGCCGCCGGCCGAGATGGCGCGCACAGACGCGCCGCTGGAGCGCACCAGCTGAACCATGGCCTCGCAGACCTGCTCCAGGTGGCCGTAGTCGACCCCTGAGCCAATGTGCATGTGCAGGCCCTCCAGCTTCAGGCCGTGTGCACGGATGCGTTCCAGGGCCTGAGGCAGCTGGCTGTGCCAGATGCCGTGTTTGCTGTGTTCGCCGCCGGTATTCGTCTTGTTGCTGTGGCCGTGGCCAAAGCCGGGGTTGATGCGCAGCCAGACACGGTGGCCGGGCGAGCGCTGGCCCAGCTGGTCGAGCATGTCGATCGAGCCCGCGTTGACGGGAATGCCATGTCGGGTCACCGCGTCGAGCGTGCGGTGGTCGAACAGGTCGGCGGTGAACACGATGCCGGCAGCGCCGCAGGGTTCGTTCGCGGCGGTGTAGCCGGCGGCCAGGGCGCGCTCGATCTCGCCGAGCGAGACCGCATCGACCACCACACCGGCCTCCCGCATCAGCCGCAGCAGGTGCAGGTTGGCGTTGGCCTTCTGGGCGTAGCGAACGGTATCGAACTGGCGCAGTTCGGCGATGCGCTGACGGATGGTGGCGGCGTCATAGACCCACAGCGGCGTGCCGTGGGAGCGGGCCAGGTCGTGGAGGAGTTCGGGCTCGAAGGGATTCATGGGATCGCATCTTGCACCGGTCTTGGCATATTGCAAAATGCAATCTTCTCCCAATGTCATTCAATCTTGATATGAAACTGACCCACCGGCAAATTGAGGTGTTTCGCACCGTCATGCAGACGGGACAGGTGACCCGTGCGGCCGAGCGCCTGCACACCTCGCAGCCCACGGTCAGCCGGGAGCTGGCCCGGCTGGAACGGGTCACCGGTCTTCACCTGTTCGACCGTGTGCGCGGGCGCCTGCAGCCGACGGCCCGTGCGCTGGCCTTGCTGGAAGAGGTGGAGTTGTCCTACGTGGGACTGGAGCGCATCGCCGCCACGGCGGTCGGTTTGCGCTCGTGGGCGCAGGGCCGTCTGCAGGTGGCCTGTCTGCCGGCACTGGCTCATGCACTGCTGCCTGAGGCGCTCAGGCGCATGGCCGGCCAGGTGCCGGATGCCGCGGTCGGACTGACCCCGCTGGATTCTCCCCATCTGGAAGCCGCGCTCTCCGACCAGCGCTTTGACCTGGGCCTGAGCGAGCGCTTGGAGGCGCCTCCCGCCTGCCGCCTGGAGCATCTGTTGGTGGCCGACGAGGTGGCGGTGCTGCCTGCCGGGCACCGGTTGGCGGGTCGGGACCGTCTGTCGGCGGGCGATTTCGAAGGTGAGGCCTTCATCAGCCTGGCGCCGGGCGACCCCTACCGGCAGCAGGTCGATGACTGGCTGGCGCAGGCGGGAATCGGCCGAAGCCTGCGCCTGGAGACGGCCAGCGCCGTTTCGGTCTGCGCCCTGGTGGAACAGGGGCTCGGGGTGGGTGTGGTCAATCCGCTGACGGCGCTGGCCATGCGGGGGCCACGGCTGGTGGTCCGACCTTTGGCGGTGAGCATCCCGTTCCGGGTGTCCCTGATGACGCCGGCCTGGCGCGCCGAGCATCCGCTGCGCCCACA
>SBFU01000373.1 GCA_006227785.1 Burkholderiales bacterium | reverse complement strand
TCAACCGCATCTTCTGCGTCGGCCGCAACTACCACGCGCACGCCGTCGAGATGGGCCGCCCGGTCGACAAGAGCGTCGAGCAGGCCTTCTACTTCACCAAGTCGCCGCAGACCCTGGTGGAAAGCGGTGCCACCGTGGCCTATCCGCCGCGCACCAGCAACTACCACTTCGAGATGGAACTGGTGCTGGCCATCGGCAAACCGGGTTTTCGCGTGAGCGAGGACCAGGCCCACGAGCTGGTCTACGGCTACGCCGCCGGCCTGGACATGACCCGCCGCGACCTGCAGTTGGTGGCCCGCGACAAGGGCCGTCCCTGGGACACCGGCAAGGACATCGAGCAAGGCTCGGTCTGCTCCGAGATCGTGCCCATGGAAGGCGTGGTCATCGACAGCGGAGCGATCGCGCTCGAAGTCAACGGCGTCACCAAGCAGTCGTCCAACGTGGACAAGCTGATCTGGAACATCCGCGAAATCATCGCCGACCTGTCCACCTACTACCACCTGCAACCCGGTGACCTGATCTACACCGGCACACCCGAGGGCGTGGGCGCGGTGGTGCCGGGCGACCGGATCACCGGGCGTGTCGAGGGTGTGGCCGAGATCGCGCTGACCGTCGGACAGCCGGCCTGACCGTCGGACACTCGCCGATCACCGGTCGGTCCGCTGGATGCGCCGACCCTGCATGTCCTCACCCATGGTCAACAGCGCCTGTGCATCGAGCATCGACCGGGCGGCCGGGTAGACGATCTCTTCTTCCAGCCGGATGTGTTCGCCGTAGCGACCGGCAAAGTCGTCCAGGGTCTGCAAGTCGGCGCTGTCCCAAGGGCTCCACGTTGCTCGGCCTCCGTCGTCGGCCACGGTCTGCAACAGCGCACGCGCAAAAGGCCAAGCCCGCTCCATGGCCAGGTGATCCTGCTGCAGGCGTCGAACCACGGAACGCACCTGGGCGTCGCCCTGGGCCAGCAGCACAGGAAACACGTGCAGCTCCTCATCCTGGTGGTGCAAGGGCGCGGCCTGATCGAAGTAGCGCATGATGTCGCGCGCCGCCTGGGCTGCCTGCGCATCATGTCCGTGGCTGGCCAGATGTGCGCGCAGTCTGGCCAGCAGCCCCAGCATCCGGTGCACCCGCTCGTGGCAGGTGGTCAGCATCTCGAACGGTGCCTCGGCAAAACCCGACGCCGCGGCCCGCGACATGCCGGGCTGACCGATCTGGTGCAGGTACACGCCGGCCATCACCTTCGGCCCGGCGGCAACGCCCGGCCCTGCGGATCGAGCGGTATGCTGCTCTGGATGTCTTCCTGGCGGGTGCATGGCGCCTTGTCTCGTCGCGGCTGGTCCGCGCCGGGTTCGCCCAGGCACTGGAAATAGTCGGCCACCACCGGCCGCGGCCGTCCCGCCTTGTGGCTGACCACCGTGCCAATGCTGATGAAGCAAAGCGCCTGTTCCGATTCGAGCAGGCCGAACAGGCGCCGCAGCGCATCGGACTTCAGTGCCTTGCCGCTGGTCAGTGCCGACCCGAAACCCAGCGCGGTGGCCATGAGAAGCAGGTTCTGTACGGCACAGCCGGCCGACAGGATGCGTTCGGACAGGTCGACCTCGGGATCGTCACCGCGCTCGCCATCCACCACCGCCAGCATCAGCCACGGGGCACGGAAGGCCTTTTCGCGCGCCCGCTCAAGCTCCTCTGCCTTGGCGGTGGCATCGCGCTCCAGCAGGGCCTGGGCGAATGCCTCGGCCAGTTCACCGCGCCGGGCCAGTGGCACCTCGATGAAGCGCCAGGGCAGCAGCTGCCCGTGGTCCGGTGCGGCCGAGGCCGCCATCAGGATGGCGTGTCGCTGGGCGGCATCGGGGCCAGGTTCGACCAGTCGCCGGGGCAGCACGGTGCGCCGCGCCTGCAGCAGTTCGGCGGCCAGGGCAGCCCATTCGGTGGATGGACCTTCAGCGGAAGCAGACATGCGGTTCAACATCGGGAGATCACCTTCGTTCAGCCCGGACGCCCATCGACCCTTGGCCGACCGTACCAGCCCAGCAGCCGCGTGCCCCAGACGGCGCAGACCCCGGCCCACAGCAAGGCAGCCAGGGCCGTGACCGCGGTCGGCTCGGGCAGGAGCACCGCCACGATGCGCAGCACCACCGCCAGCTGCAGGCACCAGAACAGGCCCCAGACCAGCGCGTCGGCCACCAGGGCGCGACCGCTGTGACCACAGGAGACCCGGGTCACCATGGCCAGCATCAGCGAGCCCAGAAATCCCATGGTCATGGCGTGCAGGGCGCCCAGCCCGAGCAACGGTATGCCGGTGCGCAGGCCCAGCAGCTGCGAAACCCCGGCCAGCACAAAGGACAGGCCCAGCCAGACAAAGCCCAGGTGCAGCATGGCCAGCAGCCGGATCTTCAGGCTCTGCACCAGCCCCCAGGCAAAGGCGAGCCAGAGGATGACGCTGCCGGCGGCCAGCTCGAACAGGCCACGCACCAGCATCCACTCACGCCCGGCGGGCCAGCTGGCCCACTCGGCCCAGACCGCCAGCCACTCGACCAGCACCATGGCCATCAAGGCCCACAAAACCCAGAACGGGCGCCAGACCTCGATCATGGGCACCGCGCTGGAGGTGAAAAAAGGGATCATGCGGTGGGCCACCGCCACATAGGTGACCACCACAAAGCCCCACAGACCGCTGCGCACCAGGGCCGCGGCCAGGTCGGGACGGCCGAACCGCACGGCCAGCAGCAGCCCGGCCAGCGACAAAAGCCCGACCAGGCCGGCCACAGCCACCACGGTGGCGTGCAGCCGGTCGGGTACCGGGCTTTGCCGCAACAGGCGCCAGAAACGCAGGTACATACCCAGCAGGCCCAGTGTGGCCAGGACCAGCCCGGCCTGGGCCATGCCCATGTGCAGGTGGGCGCCGGCCAGCCACAGCCACCAGCCGGCCCACTGCGCCAGCAAGGCGGGCATCAGCTGACGGGCCGTCGGCGCCTCGACACCGAGCCACTTGGGTCCGGCCGTGAACAGAAAGCCGGCAAAGAACAGGGGGATGAAGCCCAGGCTCATCACCGCGCCATGGGTGATCGTGGGCGAGACCACGTAGTGCAGGCCCAGATGACCGGTGAGGCGGTCCCACTGCACCAGGAACCACCAGCACGCGGCGCCGACCAGCACCAGCATGGCCAGCGCAAATGCCAGGCGGTGTGGCGCCTGCAGCAGCCAGTCAGGCCGCCACCCCGCGGCAGGCCTGGTGACCCCGCGCGAGTCAGGCCGTCCGCCGGAGGCCGGCAGCGGCATGTTCTTGCGCGAGGTGGTGCTCAACCGCAGCTCCCCAGGTGCCCGCACGAGGTGCAGTAGTCACAGCCGTCCTTGCGGATCATGGCGTGTGCGCCGCACTCCGGGCACTTCTTGCCCGCCATCACGCCCGAGGGCATGCCACTGAGTTCGGGCATGGCAGGTGCATGGTGGACCACCGCTGCCGAGGCCTGGGCGCGGCGGGCCAGGATGTTCTGCAGCGCAAAGGCGATCGCCGCCACCTCCGAGTCGTGCCACATCGGCACATGGGTGCCATCGGCCTTTTCGTAGGTCCCCAGGCGCACCGGCCCACGGTCCCAGGCGACCTTGCGCATGTCGCGCAAGGCGCGTTCCAGAAAGCCGCCTCGGGCGGCCAGCGACAGCATGCGCATGGTGGAGGTGATCCACTGCTGCGACTCGCCGCTCTG
>SBFU01000110.1 GCA_006227785.1 Burkholderiales bacterium | reverse complement strand
TTGCCGTGGTTGTTCATCAAGGGCGGCATCGGCCAGTTCGGGATGCGGACCTGACCGCCCTCGCCGAGGATGTAGAAGTTGTCCTTCTTCACCTCGACCTTGATCGGCGCGCCCTTCTCCCGCCAGTCGGGCATCAGCGCATCGAGGCCGGACGTGTCGAGAACTGCACCCGACAGGATATGCGCGCCAACCTCGGAGCCCTTCTCCAGCACGACCACCGAGACGTCCTGGCCCTTCTCGGCGGCCAGCTGCTTGAGGCGAATGGCGGTGGACAGACCGGCCGGACCGCCACCGACCACGATCACGTCGTACTCCATCGCTTCGCGGGGACCGAACTGGGCCAGGATTTCGTCTTGTGTCATGGGGCTCTCGCTGATAATGGTTTCTTCGACGGTGCCATGCCGAGGGCGTCGCCGGGAGGGACGGGCTGCATTGTATGTCGTCCGTCCTGAAAAACGAACGACCGTGCTAATTTGAGGACCAGAGGAGATTATCCCGTGTCATACCAGATCGACCTTTCTGGCCGTGTCGCCCTGATTACCGGTGCTTCGGGTGGCCTGGGCGAACAGTTTGCCAAGACCCTGGCCAGGGCTGGCGCCGCAGTGGTGCTGGCCAGTCGCCGCACCGATCGCCTGATGGCCCTGCGGGCCCATATTGAGGCCGAAGGTGGTGACGCCCACGTGGTGGCGCTGGATGTGACCGACATCGCGTCCATCAAGGCGGCCATCGCCCATGCGGAGACCGAGGTCGGCCCGATCGACATCCTGATCAACAACTCGGGGGTCAGCACCACGCAGCGCCTGCAGGATGTCACCGAGGAAGATTACGACTTCGTGCTGGACACCAACACCAAAGGCGCCTTTTTCACGGCGCAGGAGGTGGCCAAACGCATGCTGGCCCGGGCCAAAGGCCAGGCGCCGGGCACCTGGGTGGGCGGCCGCATCATCAACATCGCCTCCATGGCCGGGTTGCGGGTGTTGCCCCAGATCGGCATCTACTGCATGAGCAAGGCGGCCGTGGTGCACATGACCAAGGCGATGGCCACGGAGTGGGGCCGTTTCGGCATCAACGTCAACGCCATCTGCCCCGGTTACATCGACACCGAGATCAACCACCACCACTGGCAGACCGAGCAGGGTCAGAAACTGATCCAGATGCTGCCGCGCAAGCGCGTGGGCCATCCGGCCGATCTGGATGTCGTGCTGCTGATGCTGGCCAGCAACGAAAGCCATTTTGTCAACGGAGCGGTGATTGCAGCCGACGACGGTTTCGGCGCCTGAACGGGTTCTGCCCCCGGGCATGGGGGCCGGTGTGGCTGCCGGTCTGGCAGCCGGAGCGCTCTGGGGAACGACCTTTGTGGCGCCGCTGGTCGCGCCGGGCTTTTCGTCGGTGGACTACACGGCCGGGCGCTTCATGGCCTGCGGCCTGTTTGCGCTGGCCTGGCTGCTCTGGCAGACCTGGCGCAGCTCACCCGCCTTGCGCCGCAGTCTCTGGCCCACGGCCAGCCAGGCGCGTACCGCTCTCGGGCTGAGCGTGCTCGGCTACACCGGCTACTACCTGTTGCTGGTCTATGGCATCGCCGATGCAGGCGCTGCTGTGCCGGCGCTGATCATCGGTACGCTGCCCCTGTGGATGATGTTGCTGGGCAAGCCGCAACAGATGCGCTGGTCCGCATTGGCTGGCGGACTGGTCCTGACGGCAGCTGGCATGTCCATGATGCTATGGGCCACGGCCGACCAGATTCAGATCGGGGCCCAGGGCCACTTCTGGCGTGGCGTGCTGCTGGCCACCGCTGCCATGCTCAGCTGGCTCGCCTTCGGCCTGCTCAATGCGCGCTGGCTCAAAACGCACACGCGGGTGCGATCAACGGCCTGGGCCAATTGGCTGGGGCTGGCCGCCGGGCTTGGTGGCCTGGGGCTGTGGCTCGGCGGTGGTACGCCCGCCAGCGAACTGGCATTGCGGCCGGGGTTCGGCCTGTTCCTGCTGGTGTGCACCTTCACCGGTATCGGATCGGCCTGGGTGGCGGCGGTCCTGTGGAATGTGGCGAGCCGTCGCCTGGGTCCCAGCCTGGCCGGGCAGCTGGTGGTGAGCGAGACCGTGTTTGCGCTGCTCTATGCCTTTGCCTGGAGCGGAAACTGGCCCATGGCCGCGCAATGGCTCGCGGCCGTGCTGTTTGTCGCCGGCATACTGGCCTCGATACGCGCCCACCGCTGAACGCATGGCTGCCCCATCCACCAAACTGTCAAGGCTTCGTCACGCCCGCGCAAGCGCTAGACCCTCTGAGGCCTCGGAATTGCCATGAAACTCGATCTGCCTGAAGGCAAGAAGCTCGTCCACACCATCGTGGTGCCCATGCGCTGGGGCGACATGGACGCCATGGGCCACGTCAACAACACGCTGTACTTCCGCTACATGGAGATTGCCCGGCTGGACTGGTTCTTCGGTCTGGGCCTGCCAGCCAATCCGCAAGGTCAGGGCCCGGTGATCGCCAACGCCTTCTGCAATTTCCTGCGGCAGTTCGAATTCCCTGGTGATGTGGTGGTGCGCACCTACGTTGGGCAGGTGGGCCGTTCTTCGTTTGACACCTTCCATGAAATGGCCCGCAGCGATGCACCGGACCAGGTGTGTGCCAACGGAGGTGCCACCGTGGTGTGGGTGGACTTTCCGCAGCAGAAATCCGTGCCCTTGCCGCAGCACCTGCGTGACCAGCTGGGCTGAGCGCCAGGGGCCGTTCCCACCATTTTTTCAAGATGCGTTGCGGATCAAAAAGGCCATGCGCCAGGCGCGAGAAGCTGCCGGGGTATGCCCCCGGCAAGGCTTCGCAACGCCGCGCGCCCGGATTGGCGCTGTCTTCAACCTGTTCGCACTTGGAACAATAGGGTGAACAGGCCCTAGCTGGCCGCCACCGTGGGGCCTGTCCGCAGGGCGGCCACGCGCCGGTTCACCAGTCGGGCGCCGACCGTCCAGCGCAAGCGGGCCGCCAGACCCAGGCGCTCGTGAACCGCGGGAACCGAGCTGTAGAACTGGTAGGGATCGTCGAAGGCGCCCCAGTCCCGTGTGGGCAGGCTGTCCGGATCGCTGGCGCTGAACTGACCGAAGGACTGGTTGTGGCCGTCCCAGTCGGTTTCGCCGGCGATGTGCATGCCATAACCGACCTGGCGGCCTTCGGCGGCGAGCCGGGCCTGGGCAACCCTGGCCAGAGGCTGGTCGACCACATGGGTGTCGACCGCCACCCAGCGCCGGTCAAGCAGCATTTCCACGCAACAGTGCTGGATGGGCAGGCCCTCCAGGTCGATGATGCCTTGCAGAAAGCCCGAGGGCATGGTGAAGAAGCGCAGGCGCGAAGGAATGCCCACCGAGCGCAGCAGCGCCACCAGCAGGGTGGACTTGGTGTGGCAGTCGCCACGGCCCCTTTGCAACACCGTCAGGGCAGGCACGCCGGTGCCGTCGCCCAGGCAGCCGAAGGGCAGGGCACGCACATGCTGAAAGCAGGCCATGGCCTTGTCGGCAGCCTGGTGCCTGAGCTGGGTCAGTCGCAGCCCCAGCAGGCGGATGCGTGGGTGCTGAATGTCCAGCAGCGGCGTATTGACGAGCCAGCGCTGCGGGTCATCGACCGGCTCACCGGGCAAAGGCTGAAGCGACGATGCAGGGCTGTTCATGTTGAGGGGTCTGGTGGCCCACCGATTCTGTCCAGAGCAAGCC
>SBFU01000023.1 GCA_006227785.1 Burkholderiales bacterium | reverse complement strand
GCAAATGGACAGCAGCCCCTTCCTTCTGCACCAGCAGATCCTTGAGCTGGACCAGCCAGCGAGGAACCCACTCGCCCATCTGGGCCAGGGCTTCCCTGAGGCAGGCGTCAAAGGCCTGTTCGTTGGGCGATTCCATGTCAATGGCGGGCGGCAAGGTCCGATCGGTGTGGGTGGTGTCACCGATTCTGCGCCAGCCGGTCCCGGCCAATACCCCGAAAGGCGGGGAAAAGACGGCCCAGTTCAGGGCTTGGACAGCAGGGCTTTCCAGCCTTCGGAGCCCAGCTGACGCAGCGTGGCGATGTTGCGCTCGACAATCGCCTCCGCGTCGCCCCCGTCGCTGTCCACCGCGCGCGAGACGCTGTCTTCGCGCAGCAAATGCAGGGTCGGGTAAGGGGCCCGGTTGGTGGCGTTGCTGATGTCGTCGGCCTCCGTGCCCTCGAACTGGAAGTCCGGGTGGAAACTGGCGACCTGGATCACCCCTTCCAGCTCGTGCTCGGCCACCACATCGTCGACCACATCAAGGAAATCGTTGAAGACGAAGAAGTCAGGGAACAGTGTCGGGTGCACCAGCAAGGTGGTATCGACCGCCTCGGCCGGCGTGTCGCGGAGGAATTCCAGCTCGCGGTCGAGGTCGTCCAGAAAGGCATCCACATGCCGCGCCCGGCTGATCACGATGCGCACCTGGTTCTTCACATAGACCGAGCGCGCAAACGGACACAGGTTCAGGCCGATCACCGCCTTCTCGATCCAGCGCCGGGTGTCGGTCAAAACGGTGTCGTCAGAGAGTTCCATGGCGCAGCGAAAGAAGGGGAGTTGGTCCAGAGTGCCGCGGAACCGGCTTTGCCGGGCCGCAGGCACTGCCCCCCAGTGGGGGGTGACGCGCCGCAAGGCGCGGCGCGGGGGGCGTCCTGCTACTTCAAGGACTTGAAACGGGCGCGCTTGGGCCGCGCCCCCTCCTCACCCAGGCGGCGCTTCTTGTCGGCTTCGTACTCGGTGAAGTTGCCGTCATAGAAGTACCACTGGCTGTCACCCTCATAGGCCAATATGTGCGTACAGATGCGGTCGAGGAACCAGCGGTCGTGCGATATCACCATGGCCGAGCCCGCGAACTCCAGCAGGGCTTCCTCCAGTGCGCGCAGGGTTTCGACGTCCAGGTCGTTCGAGGGTTCGTCAAGCATCAACACGTTGCCGCCCTGGGCCAGGGTCTTGGCCAGATGCAGGCGGCCGCGCTCACCACCGGACAGGTTCTTGACCAGCTTCTGCTGGTCATTGCCCTTGAAGTTGAAGCGGCCGATGTAGGCCCGGCTGGGCATCACGAACTTGCCCACGGTGATGTTGTCCAGTCCGCCGGAGACGTCTTCCCACACCGTTTTGTCTCCACTGAGCGACTCGCGGCTCTGGTCCACGAAGGCCAGCTTGGCGGTCTTGCCGATGCTGATCTCGCCGCTGTCGGGTTGTTCGACACCCTGGATCATGCGAAACAGCGTGGACTTGCCCGCACCGTTGGGGCCGATGATGCCGACGATGGCACCCGCCGGCACCTTGAAGCTGAGCTTGTCGATCAGCACACGGTCACCAAAGCTCTTGCTGACGTCCTTGAACTCGATCACCTCGTTGCCCAGGCGCTCGGCCACGGGAATGAAGATTTCGTTGGTCTCGTTGCGCTTCTGGTAGTCGACGTCGCTCAGTTCCTCGAAGCGGGCCAGACGTGCCTTGCTCTTGGCCTGGCGGCCCTTGGCGTTCGAGCGCACCCACTTGAGCTCCTCCTTCATCGCCTTCATGCGGGCGTCTTCGCTCTTCTGCTCCTGCTCCAGGCGCTTCTCCTTCTGGTCCAGCCAGTCGGAGTAGTTGCCCTTCCAGGGAATGCCGTGACCCCGGTCGAGTTCGAGAATCCACTCGGCCGCGTTGTCCAGGAAGTAGCGGTCGTGGGTGATGGCCACCACGGTGCCGGGGAAGCGCTGCAGGAACTGCTCCAGCCAGTGCACCGACTCGGCGTCCAGGTGGTTGGTGGGTTCGTCGAGCAGCAGCATGTCGGGCTTGGACAGCAGCAGGCGGCACAGGGCCACGCGACGCTTTTCACCGCCCGAGAGGTTCTTGATGACAGCGTCCCAGGGGGGCAGGTTGAGCGCGTCGGCGGCCAGCTCCAGCTGCAGGTCGGAGTTCTCCGAGCCGCTGGCCGCGATGATGGCTTCCAGCTCGGCCTGTTCGGCGGCCAGGGCATCAAAGTCGGCATCGGGCTCGGCATAGGCCGCGTACACCTCTTCCAGACGTGCTTTGGCCTTGAGCGCGCCGCCAATGCCCTCTTCCACCGCCTGGCGCACGGTCTGCTCGGGGTCGATCTGCGGCTCCTGCGGCAGGTACCCGATCTGGATACCCGGCATCGGAATGGCTTCGCCTTCAATTTCCTTGTCAACGCCAGCCATGATCTTGAGCAGCGAGGACTTGCCCGAGCCGTTGAGACCGAGCACGCCAATCTTGGCGCCGGGGAAGAAGGACAGGGAGATGTCTTTCAAGATCTGCCGCTTGGGCGGCACGGTCTTGGACACGCGGTTCATCGAAAAGACGTATTGGGCCATGGTGGAATTGCTCGCAGGAAAAGGGGCACTCGCGCAACAGCGGCAGGTGCGCGAAAGGCAACACCTTCCATTATCGCCCGGGGGCGTCCCGGTATCCGAAGGGCACCCTGCGCAGCATCCAGGACACCATCGAGGCCAAGTCGTGCGACAATACAGGCTGATCGGGCAACAGTTGGCCCGTCACCAGCAGCTTTGCTGGGGTGTCTGCCACACGCTGGCGTGCACCAATTCCGTGAATCCATCTGCCCCAGACTGGCCAGTCACTGCCCGCGAGACAGCCGGACAATGCCTGGAGTGGCCGATGCCCCCCAGCGCCCTGGAAGGGCGCCTCACCCAAGCCATGAAATTTGAAGAACTGAAGCTGGCCCCGGCCATTGTCCAAGCCGTGCACGAGCAGGGTTACGACACCCCGACCCCCATCCAGGTCGAAGCCATTCCGGCCGTTCTGGCCGGCCGCGACCTGCTCGGCGGCGCCCAGACCGGCACCGGCAAGACCGCGGCCTTCACCCTGCCCATGCTCCAGCTGCTGAGCCAGCGAGAGCGCGCCACCAGCCGCTTCGGCGGCGTGGGCATCCGTGCACTGGTGCTCACCCCCACGCGCGAGCTTGCCGCCCAGGTGGAAGAGTCGGTCCGCACCTACGGCAAACACCTGCAGCTGAGCTCCACCGTGGTGTTCGGCGGTGTCGGCATGAACCCCCAGATCAACGCCATGAAGAAGGGCGTCGACATTCTGGTGGCCACACCCGGCCGTCTGCTGGACCTGCAGCAACAAGGCTTCCTGGACCTGTCCAAAGTCGAGATCCTCGTGCTGGACGAAGCCGACCGCATGCTCGACATGGGCTTCATCCACGACGTCAAGAAAGTGCTGGCCCTGCTGCCCCAGGCCAAGCAGAGCCTGCTGTTCTCGGCCACCTTCAGCGACGAGATCCGCGACCTGGCCAGCAACCTGCTCAAGGACCCGCAGCACATCCAGGTGACACCGCGCAACACCACGGTACAGCGCATATCGCAGGTCATCCACCCGGTGGGCCGCGGCAAGAAGAAGGCCTTGCTGGTGCACATCATCAACCAGCACAACTGGAGCCAGGTGCTGGTGTTCACCCGCACCAAGTTCGGCGCCAACAACGTGGCCGA
>SBFU01000482.1 GCA_006227785.1 Burkholderiales bacterium | reverse complement strand
CGGAAGGGCAGGCCCTTCTTGACCAGGTAGTCGGCCAGGTCGGTGGCGGTGGCGTAGCCCTTGTTGGCGGCGGCCTCCATGGCGACCGCGTTGACGGTGATGCCGCCTTCCTTCTGGCCGGTGGCCGGGTTGAGCTGGCCGCCCACCATCTCGCAGAAGATGCGCAGCGTGTCCTTGAGCGTGTCGACGGTGTCGAACAGCGGCTCCTTGTCTTCCTGGTTGTCCTTGTTGTAGGCCAGGGGCTGGCCCTTCATCAGGGTGATCAGGCCCATCAGGTGGCCGACCACGCGGCCGGTCTTGCCGCGCGCGAGTTCGGGCACGTCGGGGTTCTTCTTCTGCGGCATGATGGACGAGCCGGTGGTGAAGCGGTCGGCGATCTTCACGAAGCCGAAGTTCTGGCTCATCCACAGAATCAGCTCTTCGCTGAAGCGGCTGATGTGCACCATGCACAACGATGCGGCAGCGGTGAACTCGATGGCGAAGTCGCGGTCGCTCACGCCGTCCAGGCTGTTCTGGCAGACCTGGGCCTGGCCTTGCTCATCGACCATGCCCAGGGTGCGGGCCACGCGCTCGCGGTCCAGCGGGTAGGTGGTGCCAGCCAGTGCCGCCGAGCCCAGCGGCAGCCGGTTGGTGCGGCGGCGCACGTCGGCCATGCGCTCGGCGTCGCGGGCGAACATTTCCACATAGGCCAGCAGGTGGTGCGCAAAGCTGACCGGCTGGGCCACCTGCAGGTGGGTGAAGCCGGGCAGGATCACGTCCACGTTCTGATCGGCCACATCCACCAGCGCCAGCTGCAGCTCCTTGAGCAGATCGCTGATGAGGTCGATCTCGTCACGCAGCCACAGGCGCACATCGGTGGCGACCTGGTCGTTGCGGCTGCGGCCGGTGTGCAGGCGTTTGCCGGCGTCGCCCACCAGCTGGGTCAGGCGCGCTTCGATGTTCAGGTGCACGTCTTCCAGGTCCAGCTTCCAGTCGAACGTGCCAGCCTCGATTTCCGAGCGGATCTGGGCCATGCCACGTTCGATCTCGGCCTGGTCGGCTGCGCTGATGATGCCCTGTGCGGCCAGCATCTCGGCGTGGGCCAGACTGCCGGTGATGTCGGCAAGCCACAGGCGCTTGTCGAAAAAGACGCTGGCGGTGTAGCGCTTGACCAACTCGCTCATGGGCTCCGAGAATAGGGCGGACCAGGCTTCGGATTTCTTGTCGAGCTGATTGGTGGACATGGTGTTGCCAGCGGCTGGAGAGAATGGGAGGCCCGCAGGGGGCGGGAGAGGGTGACGAGGATCGTGGCGTGTTGCGTGCGCCTGCGACGGTCACCGGCAGGACGACCCCACGAAACCCATGAAAGATTCCCGGATTTTATCGAGCTTCCAGGAGCTGTCGCACGCCGCTGGCGCGCGGCCCATGACCGACATGCCGGCCTTGCGCCAGCGCGATCTGGTGTTCGACACCTGCCAGGTCGGCGTGGTGCTTCGCGCAGTGGTTTTCGTTCAACTGGTGGTGGCGGTGGCGGCCCTGTTCGGGGCCACCAGTGCCTGGGGCTGGCTGAGCTCGATGGCGCTGATCACCGGCGCCGCCCTGCCGGCCACCCTGGGTTGGCTGCTGCTGATGTGCGCGGCCAAGCGCCCGCTTGATCGGCTGGTCGAACCGGCGCAGTGGGCGGTCGGCATCATCCTGGGGGCTGTCATGGCCTTGTACGGATGTGCCATGGTGTCCTGGATGGGGCTGGTCGACCCGGCGCCCTGGCTCGCCAGCGCGGCAGCCGGCGCGCTGACGGCGCTGGTGTTCGTGATGGCGCTGGTCTGGCGCTTCAAGGCCCGTGAGCCGGCCGGCACCACGGCCCAGCTGGCCGAACTGCAGGCCCGTATCCGGCCCCATTTCCTGTTCAACACCCTCAACAGCGCCATAGCCCTGGTGCGCGCCGAGCCGGCGAAGGCCGAAAGCCTGCTGGAAGACCTGAGCGAACTGTTCCGCCACGCCCTGGCCGACACGCAGCAGGCCGTGCCCCTGTTGCAGGAGCTGGAGCTGGCCGAGCACTACCTGGCCATCGAGCAGGTGCGTTTCGGCGATCGACTGAAAGTCGAGTGGAGCCTGGACGAAGCCAGCTTCAAGGCCAAACTGCCGCCCCTGATCCTGCAGCCGCTGGTGGAGAATGCGGTCAAGCATGGGGTGGAACCCAGTCCCGATGGTGCTGTGGTTCGCATCAGCACCCAGCGCAGGGGCAGTGTGGTGGTGATCAAGGTCACCAACACCGTGCCGGCGGGCACCGGCAAGCCCGGGCACGGCCTGGCACTGGACAATGTGCGCCAGCGACTGACACTGCTGCACGACGTGCAGGGCAGGTTCCAAAGCGCGCTGGTCAACGGGGTGTTTCAGGTTCGCCTGGAAATCCCGGTATAACACGGGCATCGGCATGAACCGACACGGGGGCAAGGCATGGTTCTGAGGGCACTGATCGTAGATGACGAGGCACTGGCGCGTTCGCGCCTGCGCACCCTGCTGGGCGACTGCCGCGAACCTCGGGTCGAGGTCCTGGCCGAAGCCGGCAATGCCGTGCAGGCCATGGACCAGATCCAGCGCGGCGGGCTGGATGTGATCATGCTCGACGTGCACATGCCCGGGGTGGACGGCATGGCCCTGGCGGGTGCGCTGCGCAACATGCCGGACCCGCCCGCCATCATCTTTGTCACCGCGCACGCCGAGCATGCGGTGCAGGCCTTCGAGCTGGAGGCGGTCGACTACCTGACCAAGCCGGTGCGGCTGGAACGGTTGCTGCGGGCCTTGCAGAAAGTCGAGCGTTTGCGCAACAGCGAGCCGGCCATCATTGAAGGCACCGGTGAGAGCCTGATCATCCAGGAGCGTGGACGCAGCGAGCGCGTGGCGCTGGCCGATGTCATCTACCTCAAGGCCGAGCTCAAGTACATCACTGTGCGAACCAGCGACAAGGAACACATCTACGACGGTGCGCTCAACGACCTGGAGCAGCGTTTCGGTCACCTGTTCGTCCGTGTGCACCGCAACGCCCTGGTCTCGCGCCGCCGCGTGCGGGCGGTCGAGAAGCACAGCGATCCGGTCGAGGGCGAAGGCTGGACCGTGCGCCTGGACGGCGTCGACGAACGCCTGGCGGTCTCGCGCCGGCAACTGGCGGCGGTGCGTGAAGCCCTGATGGCGTGAACAGCTCCCCCCGCGCCGCCTGCGGCGTCACCCCCCAGGGGGCGATGCGTGTGGCCCGGCAGAGCCGGTTCCACCGCATCCTTGAACAAGACACGCGCTCCTGACGCTTTGAGGAACAAGGGGCAGTCAGATCCAGGGCACCGCGGAACCGGCTTTGCCGGGCCGCCAGTGCCGCCCCCTGGGGGGTGACGCCGGAGGCGGCGCGGGGGGGTCAAAATTCCGCCGCTTCGATCAGGAAGCGCACCCGCCGCTGCCCCTGCCATTCATCCGCATCCAGCCGGAACGCGATCCTGACCCTGGTGGGCAATGGCTCGGTGTGACCAAACCAGATGCCGTCAACCGGCTCGCCCTGGTGCTTGAGCTTGACGGCCAGGTGCTTTTCGGCGACCAGCCGCTGGCTGACGATCTGCACCTCTTCGCAGAACACCGGTGGCGCAAAGCCCTGACCCCAGACGTGGCCGTGCAGCGCATCCACCAGGTCCGGGCGGCGGTATTGCGGCTCGAGTGCGCCGTCGGCCTCCAGCCTGCGTTGCAGGGT
>SBFU01000423.1 GCA_006227785.1 Burkholderiales bacterium | reverse complement strand
AGCACATCAACCGCAACATCCTGTTCACCTGTCTGGGTTCGCCCGCCAAGCCGGTGTACGACATCTCCGGTCCGCTGCAGTTGCAGGAAGGCGACCGGGTGCTGCTGTGCTCCGACGGCCTCTGGGGCACGGTCAAGGACCAGGAGATCGTGACCGAGTTGTCGCGAGCGCCGCTGGAGCAGGCCGTGCCCGAACTGGTGGAGCTGGCGCTCAAGCGCGGAGGACCGCGCTGCGACAACGTCACGGTGGTGGCCATGGAATGGGAGACGCCCGAGGAGTTCCAGTCCACCCGTGTCTCGACCGACGATATCCAGGAAGGGGTGTTTTCCTCGACCATCCAGTCCGGTGTGCCCGATCCGACGATCGAGGACATGGATGACGCGGCGATCGAGCGCTCGATTGCCGAGATCAACGATGCGATCCGCCGCACGGCGGAGCGCAAGACCTGAGAGGTTTCCATGACGGAACACGCACGGCCCGGTCAACGGGCCGCCGATGCCCTGCGCCCGGTGAAGATCACCCGGCAGTACACCATGCACGCGGAGGGCTCCGTGCTGATCGAATTCGGCCACACCAAGGTGTTGTGCACGGCATCGGTTGAAGAGAAGGTGCCGCCGCACAAGCGCGGCAGCGGAGAGGGGTGGGTGACGGCCGAATACGGCATGCTGCCGCGCGCGACCCACACCCGCAGCGACCGCGAGGCAGCCAAGGGCAAGCAGAGCGGACGAACGCAGGAGATTCAGCGGCTGATCGGCCGTTCCTTGCGCGCGGTGTTCGACCTGAAGGCGCTGGGTGAGCGGACCATTTCGCTGGACTGCGATGTGCTGCAGGCCGACGGAGGCACCCGTACCGCCGCCATCACCGGGGCTTTTGTGGCCGCGCAGGACGCGGTGAGCAAGCTGATCGGCGAGGGCAAGCTGGCCGTGTCGCCCATCCGGGACCATGTGGCCGCCATCTCGGTCGGCATCCTGGCCGGCCAGCCGCTGCTGGACCTGGAGTACGTGGAGGACTCGGCCTGCGACACCGACATGAATGTGGTGATGACCGGGGCTGGCCACTATGTGGAGGTGCAGGGCACCGCCGAAGGTGTGGCTTTCACCCGCAAGGAAATGGATGCACTGCTGGCGCTGGCCGAGCAGGGCATCGGTGAGCTGGTCCGGCTGCAGAAGCGCGCGCTCGGGCTGGGCTGAAGCTGTGGCCATGAAACTGGTCCTGGCTTCCAACAACAAGGGCAAGCTGGCCGAGCTGCAGGCGCTGTTCGCGCCGCTGGGCGTGGAGCTGGTGCGCCAGGCCGATCTGGGCATTCCCGAGGCACCGGAGCCGCACCGCACCTTCATAGAGAACGCCTTGGCCAAGGCCCGGCACGCGGCCCGCGTCAGCGGCCTGCCGGCACTGGCCGATGACGCCGGCCTGTGTGTCGAGGCCTTCGGTGGTCTGCCCGGCGTCGACACCGCGTACTACGCCACGCAGTTCGGCTATGAAAAAGGTGACGACAACAACGTGCGTGCGCTGCTGCAACAGATGCAGGATGTGACCGACCGTCGGGCTGCGCTGGTCAGTACGCTGGTGGCGCTGCGCAGTGCCGATGACCCGGAACCGCTGGTGGCCACGGGCCGTGCGCCGGGCCTGATCACCCGGGAACCGGTGGGCGACAACGGCTTTGGCTTTGATCCGGTGATGTTCCTGCCCGAGTTTGGCAAGACCTTTGCGCAACTGCCCACCGAGGTCAAGAATGCCAACAGCCACAGGGGCAAGGCCGCGCGGCTGATGCTGGAGCTGATGCGCGAACGCTGGATGACATGACGCCTCCTTTCGCTGTCAGACGCGTCACCTTCCATCGGTGGTGCCTTGCACATGAATGCTGCTGAACAACTTCAACACTGGATGCGTCCGGGCACGTTGCAGCTGCAGGGCCTGCCGCCGCTGTCGCTGTACATCCATCTCCCGTGGTGCCTGAAGAAGTGCCCGTATTGCGACTTCAACTCGCACGAATGGAGCGCCACGTCTGCGCCCGGGCAGCCGCTGCCTGAACAGGTATATCTGGATGCGCTGCGCGCCGACCTGCAGGCCGCGCTGCCCCTGATCTGGGGCCGTCCGGTGCACACGGTATTCATCGGGGGAGGGACGCCCAGCCTGTTCTCTCCCGAAGCCATCGACCGCCTGCTGGGCGATGTGCGGGCGCTGGTCCGGCTGGACGCGGATGCCGAAATCACCCTGGAGGCCAATCCTGGCACCTTCGAGAAGGACCGGTTCCGGGCCTTCCGGCAGGCCGGTGTGACGCGTCTTTCGATCGGGGTGCAGAGCTTCCACGACGGGCACCTCAGGGCCCTGGGGCGAGTACACGACCGGGCGCAGGCACTGGCGGCCGTGGATGAGGCCGCAGGAGCGTTCGAGACCTTCAATCTCGACATCATGTACGCCTTGCCCGGGCAGACGCTGGCACAGTGCGAGGCGGACATCCGAACCGCGCTGGGCTTCAAGCCGCCGCACATCTCGATCTACCACCTCACCATCGAACCCAACACGGTGTTCGCCAAGTTCCCGCCGCAGGTGCCCGAAGAGGACGATGCCTATGCCATGCTCGACCGCATCACCGAGCTGACCACCGCCGCCGGGCTGGATCGCTATGAGGTCTCGGCCTATGCCCGGCCAGGACACCGCTGCCGGCACAACCTGAACTACTGGCAGTTCGGCGACTACCTGGGCATCGGTGCTGGCGCGCACAGCAAGCTCAGCTTTGCCCACCGGGTGCTGCGTCAGGTGCGGGTGCGTGAGCCTCGGCTGTACATGGAGCGTGCGCGGTCGGGCGATGCGGTGGTGTCGGCAGACGAGGTGGCGCGTCGTGACCTGCCGTTCGAGTACATGCTCAATGCGTTGCGCCTGCGCGAAGGCTTCGCCCTGGACGAGGCGGTGGCGCGCACCGGCTTGCCTGTCTCTGCCTTGCGCAAGGGTGTGGATGAGGCTTGCCGCCGGGGCTGGCTGGACGTGGATGCCGGGTGGGTACGCCCGACAGCGCAGGGCTTTGACTTCTTGAGCGACGTCCAGGCGCTGTTTCTGCCCGACTGACCGACACCACCCGCGCCCATGACGGGTGTCTGCCCGGTCTCATTCGGCGGGCTCGGCCTGACTGCTTGGCAGTGCCTCTGTGCGGATGCGCTCCTGCCTGGCCACGCGCAGGCGCAGGGTGGCCACCGTGCCCTTGCCCAGCTCGCTTTGCAGCTGGACCGAGCCCCCGTGGATCTCGGCGATTTCCTTGACCAGGTTGAGGCCGAGTCCGGTTCCCGGAATGTTGCCCGAGGTGTCGGCGCGGTAGAAGCGTTCGAAGGCGCGCTCAAGCTGGTCGGGTGACATGCCGATGCCCGAGTCCCTCACATGGATGGCCACCATGGTGCTGTCGGCCTGGTCCTCGACGGTGGCATCCAGCACCACCTCTCCCCCCTGGGGCGAGTACTTGAAGGCGTTGCCCAGCAGGTTGGTCAGGGCCTGGTGGATCTTGCTGCCGTCAGCCAGGATGTGAACTTCGGGCACCGGGCCGAGGGCGACCTCGCGGGCCGCGTCGAAGCTGGCCAGTCCCTCCACCACGTCACGGACGATGCTGCCCAGTGGCGTCGGCACGATGTGAAAGTCCTTGCCCTGGCGTGCCTCGATGCGGGAGAGGTCCAGCAGCTCCTGGATCAGGTTGGACAGGAGGGTGCCCTGCTTGTGGACCGTGC
>SBFU01000469.1 GCA_006227785.1 Burkholderiales bacterium | reverse complement strand
CGCGGCCGTGGCCGTGGCCGGTGCGGTGTGGCCAGCCGGTACAGCGTGCCCCACCGCCATGGACAGCGCCATGGCGTCGCCCACCCACCCGCGCAGGGGGAGCATGGCGATCATGAGGGCGATCAGCAGGGTGCGCACCTTGCAATGATAAGTGGGTCGCCAGGAAGGTTCCCAGCCAGGGTCAAATCGTCCGACGAACGCTCGTACCGGTGGACGGTGGTTCCGATACGCCAGACCGGGCACCCAACTCGTTCCGTGCCTGGCGCACCACCGACCAGCCGGCACTGATGGCCAGAAGGGCCATGATGGCGGCCACCACCAGGTCCGGCCAGGCCGAACCGGTGCCGAACACCCCTGCGGCGGCGGCCATCACAGCCAGGTTGGACAAGGCATCGTTGCGCGAGCACAGCCAGACGCTGCGCATGTTGGCGTCGCCCTGGCGCCAGCGGTAGAGCAGCAGGGCCACGCCGGTGTTGGCCAGCAGGGCCAGCAGGCCGACCGCACCCATGGTGGCGGCGTGTGGCACACCGCCTGCCTGCCACATCCACCCGGTCTTGGCCATCACGAACAGGCCGTAGGCCAGCATGGTGGCTCCCTTGACCAGGGCGGCGCGGCTGCGCCAGACCATGGCCATGGAGAGCACCGCCAGTGACAGACCGTAGTTGGCCGCATCGCCGGCAAAGTCCACCGCGTCGGCCAGCAGTGAGACGGAGCCGGCCTGCCATCCGGCCACCAGCTCGACCCCGAACATGACGGCATTGACCCAGAGGGCCACCCACAGGGCCCGCCGCCAGCGCGGGTCCAGCGGCGGCGAAGTGGGGGTGGCTTCGGTGGAGCAGGTGGTGTGGCAGGAGCAGGCCATGTCGGTAGATGCTTGTGAAACGCAAGAAGAACAGGCACCATTGGAAACCTTGAAGTCGCTTCAAGGTCAAGCCCCCCAGCCAAGCAGGAAAAAAGCCATGGTCAGCACAGGACTGCGCATTGGTGAGGCGGCGCGCCGCACCGGACTGAGCGCGCCCAGCATCCGCCACTATGAGCGCGAGGGCCTGTTGCCCGAGCCCGTGCGCAGCGACAGCCGTTACCGGCTGTACGGCGAGTCCGACTTGCACCGTCTGCGCTTCATCCGGCTGTGTCGCGCCATGGACATGTCGCTCGATGAAGTCCGCACCTTGCTGGGGCTGGATCTGGAGAACAAGGCCGATTGCCTGGCCGCGCGCCGTACCCTGGATGCGCACCTGGGGCACGTGCGACAACGGCTGTCGGAGCTGCGGGCGCTGGAGCACGACTTGAGGGCCCTGCGCGACCGCTGCGACGGCAATGGCGACCATTGCCACATCATTGAGGCGCTGCACCAGGCGGCTGACGAGGCCGTGGCTGCCACGCCACGTGGGGGATTACCCCGTCACGTCTGAACCTGCGAAGGCGGACCGGTCAGCCAGGCAGTTGCTGACGGGCCTTGTCGAGCCACATCTGCAGGCTCTCGATCAGGTCCTTGCGGCTGAATGAGCAGCTCTCTTCCGAGAACAGGGCACTGGATTCGAGCCGGTCGAGCAGATCGTGCAGCACGGTGGTGTAGCGCTGTGGGAGGGCGTCCATCAGCGCCTGCTGTGAGCGGGCGGTGGCCGAGAACGCCGACACATCGGACCGGCCCTGCCGCAGCGAAACGAGCAGGTCGCTGAGGCTCTGCCATTGGGAAAGGGGTTGATCGAGCATCATGGGCGAGAAACCCGGGCTATCGGGTCAGTGGCGCGGCTTCGAGGGCCTGCAGGGGCTGGACCTGTGGTGGCAATGGCATGCCACGCTGCTCCATGCGCGTGCGAAGGCGGTCCGGATAGTCGGTGATGATGCCATCGACGCCCCAGTCGAGCAGGCGCTCCATGTCGGTGACCTCATTGACCGTCCAGGGAATGACCTGCAGCCCCAGGCGACGTGCTCTCGCGATGAGCTGCTGGCTGAGGTTGCTGTGGTGCGGTGACCAGGTGCGCCCGCCGGCCGCTGCCACCAGGGCCGGCACATCCGCGTGGTCGCGCAGCCGCAGGCCGTTTGTCCACTCGCCGCCATCCAGCGTGTTGAACCGTGGCAACTGAGCGGTCAGGTGCACCACCGGCAGTTCTGGGGCCAACCGCTGCACCACCGCCAGGGTGCGCCAGTCGAAGCTCTGGATGCTCACCCGCGACCCCATGCCCCAGGCGCGGACCACCTCGATCACGGCGCGGGCAAACGCCTCGGGTTCGGGTGAATCGGCCGGGCGAAGCGGGTGGAGCTTGGTTTCTATGTTGAACCGCACGTGGTCGGCACGCAGCGCCTGCACCCGCTCGAACAGTGCCGCGAGGGCGGGTATGCGCTCACCGTCGACCGGCTGCTGCTGCGGAAAGTCGATGGCGTAGCGCGAGACCGGATTGATGCGGCCGATGTCGAAGGCGTCCAGTTCGCCCAGCGAGCGGCGGAAAAAGGGTTGACCGCGTGCCTGCAGCCAGCGGCCATCCGCGTCGCGGGTGATGTCCGGGTTGGGTGCGGTGTCGTGCGAGATCACCGGCACGCCATCGGCGGTGATCACGACGTCGAGTTCCAGCGTGTGCACACCGATGGCCAGCGCCCGTTCGAACCCGCTCAGCGAATTCTCGGGCGCCAGCCCCCGGGCACCACGGTGACCCTGCAGGTCGAACGCCTGGGCCCACAGCGAATGCACGGCCAGCAACGCGCCGCCCAGCCAGGCGACGGTGCGGCGGCGGTACACGGCAGAAGGGCGGGCAGGCATCGGGCAAGGATACCCGGCTTGTCAGTGTCCGAGGATCTTGGACAGGAAATCCCGGCTGCGCTCGTTCTGCGGATTGTTGAAGAACTCGTGCGGATTGTTCTGCTCGACGATCTGGCCCTGGTCCATGAAGATGACCCTGTCGGCCACCGCCTTGGCGAAACCCATTTCATGGGTGACGCAGATCATGGTGATGCCCTGATTGGCCAGTTCGATCATGACGTCGAGCACCTCCTTGATCATCTCGGGGTCCAGCGCCGAGGTGGGCTCATCGAACAGCATGATCTTGGGCGTCAGGCACAGGGCACGGGCGATGGCCACACGCTGCTGCTGGCCGCCGGAGAGCTGAAGCGGGTACTTGGAGGCCTGCTCGGCGATGCGCACGCGCTTGAGTTGCTGCATGGCACGCTCCTCGGCCTCCTGCTTGGGGACCTTGCCCACCCACATGGGCGAGAGGGTCAGGTTCTCCAGCACGGTCAGGTGGGGAAACAGGTTGAACTGTTGAAAAACCATACCCACCTCGCGGCGAATTTCCGCAATGTTGCGCACGTCATAGTTGAGTGTCGTTCCTTCAACGCTTATTTCGCCTTGCTGGTGTTCTTCCAGGCGATTGATGCAGCGGATAAACGTCGATTTGCCGGAACCAGACGGTCCCAGAATGACAATCACTTCCCCTTTTTTCACTGTCAGGCTAATGCCGCGCAAGGCGTGAAAATCGCCATACCACTTTTGAACATCTTTACAAACAATGACCTCTTCGGCCCTGGTTAATGTTGTTGGGATACTTTTTGTTGTCGTCATGATTTACCTCTTCCGCTTTTGCGGCCTATCTCTCACCAACGCCCATGCGTTTCTCCAGGCGACGACTGGAGGTGGCCATGACCCAACTACCGGTAAAGTAGATGAGCATCAGGAAAATATAAGGTTCGCGGCGTACGCCCAACCAATCAGTTTGCGCTGAGATCAGG
>SBFU01000381.1 GCA_006227785.1 Burkholderiales bacterium | reverse complement strand
GGCGGGAGTTCGATGCTGGCCACGTGAAGACGGTAATAGAGGTCGGCACGGAACTGTCCGGCCTCGGACAGGGCCTTGAGGTCTTCCTTGGCTGCGGCGACAAACCGGCAGTCGATGCGGTGACTCTCATTGCCGCCCAGGCGCTCCACTGCGCGTTCCTGCAACACGCGCAACAGCTTGACCTGTTGCGTCATGGGCAGGCTTTCGATCTCGTCGAGGAAAACGGTACCGCCCCGCGCGTACTCGATTTTGCCGACACGCTTGCGCGAGGCCCCGGTGAAAGCGCCGGCCTCGTGGCCGAACATCTCGCTTTCAAAAATCGACTCGGGCAATGCGCCGCAATTGATCGCCACAAATGGTCCGGTCCGGCCTGAGGCCTCGTGGATCGCCCGCGCGACCACCTCCTTGCCTGTGCCTGTCTCTCCGCGTACCAGCACATCGACCTGAGCGGAGGCCAGCGCTGCAATCCGTCTTTGCACCTCGACGATGCCGGTGGACTGTCCCACAAGCCCGTGCTCGTGGCGTGAAGTCACCAACGCCTGAAGGCGGCGGTTGTCGAGCACCAGGCGACGCTTCTCCAGGGCGCGCCGCATGACATCAACCAGCCGCTCCGAGGAAAAGGGCTTCTCCAGGAAGTCGTAGGCGCCCTGGCGCATGGCTTCGACGGCCATGCGGATATCGCCGTGACCGGTCATGAGGATCACCGGCACCTCGGCGTCCAGCGCGCGCACACGCTTGAGCAAGCCGAACCCGTCCTCCTGGGGCAGCCACACATCACTGAGGACGGCCCCCGGGCACTCGCGGGCGAAGGCCTGCATGGCGGCCTCGACCGTTGTGGCTTGCGAGACCGGAATGTCTGCCAGCTGGAGTGCCTGGACCACCCCCAGCATCACGGTCGGATCGTCTTCAATGAGCAGCACGTACATGGGCTTCTGGCACTTGTGGGGCAGGTTGAAGGATGAGATCGAAGCGGGCGCCGATGTCCGTGTTGGCGACCTCGATCCGCCCGCCCATTTCGCGCACGATGGCGTTGGACAGGGCCAGGCCAAGCCCCAGGCCTTTTCCGCTCGGTTTGGTGGTGAAGAAGGGCTCGAAGATGTGCTGCCTGACCTCGGGACTGAGGCCAGGGCCGCGGTCGTGCACCGACAGCCTCACCTGTCCATCGTCGGTGTGGCCCACGTCGATATCGATGATCCGTTCTGTCTGGGTTTCCATGGCATCCATGGCGTTGCGCAGCAGATTGACCAGGACCTGTTCCAGTCGTATCGGGTCGCCCATCACCCGCAGGCCGGCATCGTTGGTCTGGATGCGTGTGCCACTGGAATGGCGAATGGGCTCGATGAGCATGAGGGAGCTGCCTATGACGTGGCTGAGCAGGACGGGCTCCAGCCGCGCGGGCTCTTTGCGCGCAAAGGCCTTGAGCTCGCCGACGATGCTCCCCATGCGTGTGCAGAGCTCACCGATCAGACGCAGGTTGTTGCCGGCGTTGTCAGTATCGTGGCGCTCGAGGAATTTGCCGGTGTTGTCGGTCAGCGTGCGTAGCGCGGCGAGTGGTTGTGAGATTTCATGGCTGATGCCGGCGGCCATCTGACCCAGCAGGGCAAGCTTGCCGGTCTGCACGGCAGCGTCGTTTGCCGCGGTCAGCTCTGCGGTGCGCGATGCAATGCGTTGCTCGAGTTCGGCGACCACCTGCGCCCGTTCACGCATGGACGCCTGGCGCTCTGCCATGCGACGTCGGTACTGCCAGACCAGCGCCATGAGCAACAGCAACAAAGTCAGCCCCATGGCAACCAGTTCGGCAGCGAGAATGGCGCGCGCGCGGGGATCCGCCGGGTTGGCAAACAACAGGAGGTTCCAGCCAAACCGGTCCAGAGCCTGCCCTTGAACCAGGTAACCGGTGCCGTCGATGGTCATCGTCTGAATGGTCGGACCGGGCAAAGGGCCTTCACGTCCACCCAGCGCAACCGGGGTGAGCGGTCCGTATTGCAGGGTGTTTTGAAGTTCGGTGGCCATGGCACTGGGCAGAGGTTGCAGGCTGCGGTAGCGCCACTGCGGTTCGGTGGTCAGAAACAGGATGCCCTTGTCGTCCGACAGCGCCAGTTGCAAGCCCTCGGCCCGCCACTTTTCCTCGAAGGCGTTCAGGTCGATCTTGACGGCCACCACCCCAATGACGCTCGCCGCCTGGAAGATCGGCGCTGCGATGAAGAAGCCGGGTTCGCCGGTGGTGGCACCCACGGCGTAGAAGCGTCCGGTACTTCCGGTCATGGCGTCCTGGAAGTAAGGCCGAAAGCGGTAGTTGCGGCCGACGAACGTGGACGGCTGATCCCAGTTGCTGGCGGCCAGGGTGTGGCCATCGGTGTCCATCAGGTACACGGCGGCGACATCCGTCCGCTTCTGGGCAAACACCAGGTAGCGGTTGGCCTGTGCAATCCGATCGGCATCATCTGGCCCGAGAAGTGCCCGCGTCAGGGTTTGTTCGGCACCAACGAGGTAAGGCAGGTGCTCGAACTTGTCGACCGACACCATCAGGTCGCTGGCCAGCCTTTGCATGGCGGCATTGCCCTGGGCCTGCGCGTCCTGCAGGGCCACCTGGTGAAACCAGGCAAAGGTCGCCCAGACGGCCACGCTCATCAGGCCGGCAACCAGGCCAAGCGCGACCCATGGCCGGCGCCTGGGCGCACGGCTCCATGTCTGCGGGAGTTCGCCGCTGGGTCGATTCGGGGCGGATGTCATGCGGAAGACACCAAGAGCGGCCCAAAAAAAGGGCCTCGAGCTTGCGCTGGAGGCCCTGCACCGATCGGTGGACCGGCACGGAGGGTGCCTTGCTGGCGTCCAGGCGATGGCGATTACTTGATCAGGCCGATTTCCTTGTAATAGCGTTCGGCGCCAGGGTGCAGGGGAACGGGCATGCCCTTGATGGCGTTCTCGCGCTTGATGGCCTTGGCCGCGTTGTGAGCCGCGTACAGGGTGTCCAGGTTGGCGTACATGGCCTTGGCCATCTGGTAGGCCACGTCGTCGGAGACGCCGCTGTGGGTGACCAGGAAGTTGGGGATGGCGGCGGTGGCCACATCCTCGGTCTGGCCGGTGTAGGTGTTGGCCGGGATCACCGAGGGCTGGTAGGCCGGGTTGCCGATCTTGGCGATGACATCGGCGGGGACGGGAATGACCACGATCTTGATGGCGGTGGCCAGGTCACGGATGGAGGCCACGCCCAGGCCGGCGGACTGCAGCGTGGCGTCCAGCTGGCGGTTCTTCATGAGTTCGACGGACTCACCGAAGGGCAGGTACTCGACCTTGGCCAGATCGGTGTAGGCCAGGCCGGCGGCCTTGAAGACGGCCCGGGCATTGAGTTCGGTGCCCGAGCGAGCGGCGCCGACGGAGACGCGCTTGCCCTTGAGGTCGGCCAGGGACTTGATGCCGGAGTCGGCGCTGGCGACGATCTGGACGTAGTTGTTGTAGGTGGCCGAGAGGCCGCGCAGCTTGTCCAGCTTGGACTTGAAGCCGGCTTCCTCGTTGCCGTTCCAGGCGTCGGAGAGGGCGTCGGCCAGGGTCAGGCCGAGCTCGCCGCGGCCGGCCTGCAGGAGGTTGAGGTTCTCGGCCGAGGCGCGGGTGACCTGGGCGGTGGAGCGGGCGTTGGGGATGTCCTTGGAGAAGATCTGCGACAGGGCGACGCCCAGCGGGTAGTACACGCCGCTCTGGCCACCGGTCAGGACGTTGATGAACTG
>SBFU01000405.1 GCA_006227785.1 Burkholderiales bacterium | reverse complement strand
CCATCCTGCCAGCGGGTGCCGCTGGCATCCAGCAGGAAACGGCCCACCAGATCGGAGGCCGTCATGTCTTCGTTGCAGGCCACGGTGATCAGGGGCTTCTTCAGCTTCCACGCCATGTACTCGACAAAGCGGGTCTTGCCGCAGCCGGTGGGCCCCTTGAGCATCATGGGCATGCGCACCGAATACGCCGCCTCGAACAGCTCCACCTCGTCGGCCACCGGGCGGTAGTAGGGCTCTTGTGCGACGCGGTAGGCGTCCAGTGTTTCGCTCATGTTCGTCTCCTGACTTCGTTGGCCCGCACCGCGTGGTACGGCGCGGCCGACTCCGTTCGTGTCCCCCGCCGGCCTGCGGCCGTCTCCCCCTTTACCTCACTGCGCCGGCCACCCCGCACCACGCTCAGGGGCGCGCGGAGAAGAAGATCCATCGAGCGTCCGGAGCGCATGCCTGAGTCCAAGGATGCCGTGGAACTGGCTTCGCCAGGCCACAGGCATCGTCCCCCCTTCCAGGGGGGAAGCCGCGAAGCGGCGCAGGGGGGTTACACCGTCTTCCCTCGGTAAATGACCATGGATGCACCCTGCGACTGGCTGAAGTTGTCGTAGCCGATCAGGCGCACGTGGTTGTCCGGGTTGGCCTTGTGGCAGGCCTCGCACTCGGCCAGGATGCGGTCAACGTCGGTCTCGCCGAACATGGGCAGCTTCCACATGTACCAGTAGGAGTCCATCAGGTATTGCGGTTCGGTGTGTTCGATGGCGGGGTTCCAGCCCTTGCTGACAATGTACGCAACCTGTTTGCGGATCTCGTCGGCGCTCATGGCCGGCAGGTACGAGAACGTCTCGAACTTGCGGCTGGCGGGGTCGGAAAGGCGGCTGTGGTAGTCCTGCATGCTCATGGTGTGTCCTTTGAAATGGGGGCCTTGTGGCGTGAATCCCGGATCGGCTGGTTGATGACGAAACAGCTTGGTTCGTGGATCCCGGATCGGGCTTTGCCCGTCCGAGATGACCTGGGGCCTGGGCACCAGGTCACTTGTGGGCAAGGTCGAGCTTGTCCACCGTGTCGAACTCGAACTTGATCTCTTTCCAGGTCTCCATGGCAATGCTCAGCTCAGGAGAGTGCTTGGCTGCCTCGGTGAGCACGGCCTTGCCTTCCTTCTCCACCGCCACACCTTCGTTGCGCGCCTTCACGCAGGCCTCCAGCGCCACGCGGTTGGCCGCGGCGCCGGCCGCGTTGCCCCAGGGGTGGCCCAGGGTGCCACCACCGAACTGCAGCACAGAGTCGTCGCCGAAGATGTTGACGAGCGCGGGCATGTGCCAGACGTGGATGCCACCCGATGCCACCGGCATCACGCCAGGCATGGACCCCCAATCCTGATCGAAGAAGATGCCGCGGCTGCGGTCTTCCTTGACGAAGCTGTCGCGCATGATGTCGATCCAGCCCAAGGTCGAGGCGCGGTCGCCTTCGAGCTTGCCCACCACCGTACCGGAGTGCAGATGGTCACCGCCCGACAGGCGCAGCACCTTGGTCAGTACGCGGAAGTGGATACCGTGGTGCGGGTTGCGGTCGAGCACGGCGTGCATGGCGCGGTGGATGTGCAACAGCATGCCGTTGTCGCGGCACCAGTTGGCCAGGCCGGTGTTGGCGCACAGACCGCCAGTCAGGTAGTCGTGCATGATGATCGGCGCACCCAGTTCCTTGGCGTACTCGGCGCGCTTGTACATCTCTTCGGGCGTGGGCGCGGTCACGTTCAGGTAGTGGCCCTTGCGCTCGCCGGTCTCGCGCTCGGCCTTTTCGATCGCTTCCATCACGAAGTCGAAACGCTGGCGCCAGCGCATGAACGGTTGTGAATTGACGTTCTCGTCGTCCTTGGTGAAGTCCAGGCCACCGCGCAGGCACTCATACACCGCGCGGCCATAGTTCTTGCCCGACAGGCCAAGTTTGGGCTTGATGGTGCAACCCAGCAGCGGACGACCGTACTTGTTCATGATGTCGCGCTCGACCTGGATGCCGTGGGGCGGACCGCCGCAGGTCTTCACGTACGCGATGGGGAATCGCACATCCTCCAGGCGCAGGGCGCGCAGGGCCTTGAAGCCGAACACGTTGCCCACCAGCGAGGTCAGCACGTTGACGACCGAGCCTTCCTCGAACAGGTCGATCGGGTAGGCCACAAAGGCGTAGAAGCAGGTGTCGTCACCCGGCACATCCTCGATCTTGTAAGCGCGACCCTTGTAGTAGTCGAGGTCGGTCAGCAGGTCGGTCCAGACCGTGGTCCAGGTGCCGGTCGACGATTCGGCGGCCACGGCAGCGGCCACCTCCTCGCGGTCAACACCCGGTTGCGGGGTGATCTTGAAACACGCCAGGATGTCGGTGTCTTTGGGGGCGTAGTGGGGTTCCCAGTATGTGCTGCGGTATTCCTTGACACCGGCGTTGTAGGTCTTGGTGGCCATGTGGCGAGCTCCTTCTCGGGTGGTCGAATGTCGTCTCCGGGTGCTCAAAGCGCCCGGTAGTGGGGCATTGCTGCTCTGAACTGGTGCCTATTGTTCGTTGCTTATAGAATAAGTAAAAGTAAAATGTTTTGACTGTTATGTTTTGATAATCAAAACATAAAGGAGCACCATGTCCCTGCGCCACGCCACCCTGCACCAGCTGCGCATCTTTCAGGCCGTGGCCAGTCACGGCAGCTTTGCGCGGGCCGCCGAGGCCCTGCACCTCTCGCCGCCCACGCTGTCGCTGCAGGTCAAGCAGCTCTCTGAATCCGTAGGGCAGCCGCTGTTCGAGCAACTGGGCAAGAAGATCTACCTGACCGCGGCGGGGCGCACACTGGCCGAGGCCTGCCGGGACATCGAATCGAGGTTGGAGCAGCTGTCACAGGACCTGTCGGCCCTGCAGGGCGTGGAGCGTGGCAGCCTGAAACTGGCCATCCTGACCACGGTGAAATACACGGTACCCAAGCTGCTGGGGGGCTTTTGCGCAGCCCACCCGGGCATCGACGTGGCCATGGTGGTGGGCAACCGCGAGAACCTGCTGCAGCGCCTGGCGGCCAACCAGGATGACCTCTACATCATGGGTCAGCCCCCCGAGCAGATGGATGTGGTCTGCGAAGACTTTGCCGACAATCCACTGGTTCTGGTGGCGCCGCCCGACCACCCGCTGGTGGGTCAGAAGCGCGTGCCGCCCCGCAAGCTCATGAACCAGCCCTTCATCTATCGGGAACCGGGCTCGGGCACGCGCCTGACCGCAGAGAAGTTCTTTGCCGCCCAGGGCGTGGTGCTCAAGAACCGGCTGGAGGTGGGCAGCAACGAGGCCATCAAGCAGACGGTGGCCGGTGGCCTTGGACTGGCCGTGCTGTCAGCCACCACCGTGGTCGCCGAGCTGGCGCTGGGTGAACTGGTGCAGCTGGACGTGCAGGGCTTTCCGCTGATCCGCCGCTGGCACGTGGTCTACCCGCGTGGCAAGCGGCTGTCGCCCGCAGCACTGGCCTTCAAGGACTGGCTCTATCAGCACCGCCCCTGAGCGGCATGGCGAACGCGCTCAGGCCGCAGCTTCCGCAACCGACTCCTGCGGCTGCGGCTCCAGCGGCGTGATCAGCACCTGATCGATGCGCCGGCCATCGAGCACCAGAACCTCGAAGCGCCAGCCTGCGCAGTCCACATGCTCATGTTCGGACATGAGCTGTCCCGCCACCGTCTGCATCAGTCCGGCCACCGTGTTGTAACGCCCCTTGTCTTCATCGGGCAGCAGGTCAATGTTCAGTCGGGGCTTGAGCTCGGCGACAGGCATCGCGCCATCGACCAGCCAGGCGCCATCCTCACGTTGCGTGGCCCAGGCATCGTCGGCCTGTTCGGGTGAGAGCTCCCCGGTGATGGCCTCCAGCAGGTCGATGGGGGTCAGCAGGCCCTGCACCACACCATACTCGTCGACCACCAGAACCATGCGGATGGCGCGTGCCCGGAACTGGTCGAGCAACTCCATGCCCGACAGCGTCTCCGGAATGAAGACCGCCGCCCGGGCATGCGGCCCGATGGGTCCGGCCTCTCCCTCGGCCTGCAAGGCAAGCAACTGGGGCAGGTGGATCAGACCGGTCACATGATCGAGGCTGTCGCGACAGACCGGGTACCACGAGTGGCCCTCGGTTCGCGCCCGCAACACCGCCTCATCGACCGACGAGGCCGCATCCAGCCACGAGATCTCCGGACGCGGCACCATGATGGATGTCAGTTGACGGTCGTCCAGGTTGAACACATTGCGCACCATCTGGTGCTCATGGTGCTCGATGATGCCCGCATCGACCCCCTGCTCCAGATGGGCCTGCAGTTCGGCCTCGGTCACGTCCTTGGGCACTTCGGAAGGAATGCGCAGCAGCCGCAACATCAGGTTGGTCGACACCTCCAGCAACCAGACGAAGGGCCTGGCCACACGCGCCAGCAGACGGATCGGGATGGCCATCCAGCAGGCAATGACTTCAGGTTCGCTCTGGCCGATGCGCTTGGCCACCAGCTCACCAAAAACAATGGTGATGTAGGTGACCCCGACCACCACCACCGCGGTGCCCATGGCACCGGCCCAGGCGGCAGGCAGGCCCCAGCCTTCGAACACGTGACTCAGCCCCGAGCCGAACGCCCCTTCCCCGACGATGCCGTTGAGCAGGGCAATGGTGGTGTTGCCCATCTGGATGGTGGAGAAGAACTGCGTCGGGTTGTCGTGCAGCTGCATGACCGCCTTCGCGCCACGGCTGCCGCCCTCGGCCAGGGCCTCGATGCGGACCCGGCGGCTGGAAACGACGGCGATCTCCGTCATGGAAAACACGCCACTGAGCAAAGTCAGAAAGGCAATCAGCAGAATGTCCATAATTTGTGCATGTCACTTTACCTGATCGGCGATGTCCAGGGCTGCGATGACGCCCTGGACCGGCTGCTGGCCCACATCGGCTTCTCGCCCAGCCGCGACACCCTTTACCTGCTGGGCGACCTGGTCAACCGGGGTCCGGCCTCCTTGCAAGTCCTGCGCCGGCTGATGGCGCTGGAGGGCAGCGCCCATTGCCTGCTGGGCAACCACGACCTGCACCTGCTGGCCACCGCACACGGCGTGCGCAAACCACACCGCAACGACACGCTGGACGACATCCTGCAAGCGCCCGACCGACAGGCCCTGCTGGACTGGGTGCGCACGCGCTCGCTGGCGCTGCAGGTCAACGGCTGGCTGCTGGTCCACGCCGGCGTACTGCCGGGCTGGGACCTGGCACAGACCCTGAACCTGGCCGCTGAAGTCGAAGCTGAGCTGCGCGGCGCCGAATGGGGGGTTTTCCTGCACAACATGTACGGCAACCGGCCCGACCGCTGGCGCGACGAGCTGCGCGGCCATGACCGGCTGCGCGTCATCGTCAATGCGTTCACCCGTTTGCGTTTCTGCTCGGCTGACGGGGTGATGGAGTTCGACACCAAGGACAGCGCGGCGGCCGCGCCACCGGGTTTCATGCCCTGGTTCGAGGTACCGGGACGCCAAACCGCGGGCACGCCGGTGGCCTTTGGTCACTGGTCCACACTGCGCTCGACATCGCGCAGCGATGTGTTGCCGCTGGACACCGGATGCGTCTGGGGCGGCTGCCTGACGGCAGCGCGACTGGGTGATGAGCCAGGCGAATCGGAGCTGTTCTCAGTGACCTGTCCACAGGCCCAGCGTCCGTTCTGATCGGCCGCCCGAAACGCGGCCTCTTTCCCCGGAACACCGGTCGTCCCAGCCCATGCCCGTTACGCCCGTGAACGCGGGCGTCCACGGTCACCGACATGCCCTTCCGTCGTGGATTCCCGCTCTCGCGGGAATGACGGGAAACGGGGCGCCGCCTCAGCCTGCCTGCGTTTCCGGCTGGGACTGTTCCTCGGGCGGCGCGGGCTTGAAGAGCGCGGCCACCTTCTTGCGGGTCTTGATGTTGGGTGAACCGACGCGCGACGACGGGCGTTGCTGCGCCTGCTGCTCCCAGGCCGGCTTGACGTCGGCCGGCACACTCGGCTCGTAGGGCTTGTCGAACAGCGGATCGGCCGGCGGGCGCGGGGCCCGGGCGGGACGGCGGTCTTCCCGTTCGGTACGCCCTTCGCGGCTGGACCGCGCGGCGCGGATGTCGCGCTGGCCGTCGTCGTCCTGGCCCGCGCCCTGGCGCCAGGCGCGCTGGCCGTCGTTGAAGTGTCCGGCCGGGCGTTTGTCGGCTTCGAGTTCCAGCGCTTCGAGCTCGAATTTCTTGCCGATCAGCTTCTCGATGTCGGCCATCAGGCGCGTGTCACGCGCATTCACGAAAGAAACCGCCAGACCCGAGGCACCTGCGCGCCCGGTGCGGCCGATGCGGTGCACATAGTCTTCGGCGTTGAACGGGATGTCGAAGTTGAACACCGCCGGCACATCCTTGATGTCCAGGCCGCGTGCGGCCACATCGGTGCACACCAGCAGGTCCACCTGCCCTTGCTTGAAGGCGTCCAGCGCCTTCAGGCGTTCGTCCTGGCTCTTGTCGCCGTGCAGGGCGGTCGTCTTCAGCCCCTCGCGCTCCAGCGAACGGGCCAACCGGGCGCAGCCGAGCTTGCTGTTGACGAACACGAAAGCCTGGGTGATGCCGCGCTCCTTCACCAGCTGTTTGAGCGTCTGGCGCTTGTCGTCGTCATCGACCCGGTAGAAATGCTGCTCCACCGTTGAAGCGGTGGCGTTCGACCGCGCCACCTCGATGGTCACCGGGTCCTGCAGATAGCTGCTGGCCAGGCGCTTGATCTCGGGCGAGAAGGTGGCCGAGAACAGCAGCGTGGTGCGCTGCTTGGGCAGGTAGCTCAGGATGCGCTGCAGGTCCGGCAGAAAGCCGATGTCCAGCATGCGGTCGGCTTCGTCCAGCACCACGTACTCGACCTGGTTGAGCACGCAGTTCTTGGCCTCGATGTGGTCCAGCAGGCGGCCTGGGGTCGCCACCAGCACCTCGACGCCCTTCTTGAGCTCCAGCGTCTGCGGCTTCATGTCCATGCCACCGAACACCACCGTGCTGCGCAGTTCGGTGTACTTGGCGTACAGCTTGACCTGTTCGGCCACCTGGTCGGCCAGCTCCCGCGTGGGCAGCAGCACCAGGGCCCGCACCGGATGGCGCGCCGGCGAGGTCGACGCGTTCTCGTGCTTCATCATGCGCTGCAACAGCGGCAGCGAGAACGCCGCTGTCTTGCCGGTGCCGGTCTGGGCCGCCCCCATCACGTCGCGCCCCTGCAGCACCACGGGAATGGCCTGCGCCTGGATCGGCGTCATGTTTTCGTAACCCATCTCGGCCACGGCACGGGCGAGCTTGGGTGAGAGCTGGAGTTCGGAGAAGGACTGGGTCATCAGGCAGGCAGGGCCAAGAAAGGCCATGAGGGCAAACAGGGTGCGCGCGCGCCGGGCAGGCCGCCGGGCCGGGCGCTCTGGCCAATGGGCCAATAACCCCGTATTGTCTCACTTCATGGGGTTTTCACCGAGTCCGGTGGTCGGGGTGCGTTTTTCTCACTCCACCACGGCCCGGATCAGCATGGCAAACAGGTCCTGCGAGGGCTGGTGCCGCTTTTCCTTGGGCGGGAAGCGGGCGTCATAGGCTTGCGCCTCGGCGGGGTCGAACTCGAACACCGGGCTGGTGTGAAAGACCCACCGGTGCCCGGCAAAAAAGCCCGGTCGCAATTCCAGAACCAGCAGTCCCAGCGGGAACCTGCCGTCCGGGGTGCAGACATTCACATCCCTGCCGGTCTTGAAGCCGTGGCGGCAATAGTTGTGCGGGTCACCCAGAATCAGGATCGCGGGGCAGCCCTTTTTCTCCAACAGCGCCCGGGTGTGCCCGATCAGCGCCGAGCCCACGCCACGCCGCTGCCAGGCCGGGTGCACGCACAGCGGCCCGAAGGTCGCCGTTTCCATCCGCTCGCCCGCCTCGTTGACCACCCACGATCGGGTGTAGACGATGCTGCCCACGATCTGCCCATCCACCTCGGCCACGCTGGTCAGGTCCGGCAGAAAGTCGTCATGGCCCCGGATCAGGTGCGTCGTGTAGTGCTCGTCGCAGCCCGGCCGGTACAGGTTCCAGAAGGCCTCGCGGGTGAGGAGTTCCACGCAGAGGTGATCAGCAGGGGTTTCGGTTCGAATGGCGAGACTCAAGACAACTCCCGAACAGCCAGATGGTGATCAAAAAACGCCGCTGCCAGCTCAGCCACGCGCGCATGAACCGTCCGTCGGTCCACCGATGGATCGTCCTCGCACAGGTGGGGCAAGGACCGTCGGCCTTCCGCCGTGGCTTCTGCCAGGAACACATAATGCCCCACCGGGCCGTGTATCCAGGTCAGGCCTGCGGCAGGGACAAGCTGCGCATATCGGCAGCCGTTGAACGGCGGAGGCACATCTTCATCCGCCTCGGACACCACCACGTGCAACGGCACATCCAGGTCAGCCAGCGCCCGATCTTCAAACGCCTCACCCAGTGCAGGATTCATCACGAAGGCCGCCCGAATTCGCGGATCCCGGTACGACTGCCCATGGGCCGCAACCGAGTCGCGAAACACCGGGTCATGCAGCATCAGCTCATCGAACAAACGGCCCGCGTCCGGCAGCTCGCGCGGGCCCTGTGGCACCGCTTCGCCACGCGCGCGGCTGGCGGCCTGGAAATGGTCCAGGCTGCACCGCCCGCCAACGGCCGCCACCACCGTGTAGCCGCCCAGGGAAAAGCCAGCGGCGCCGATGCGTGCGACGTCGATCCGATGACCGAACACCGGGTCTGCCAGAACCTGGTCGATAACCACCGACAGGTCTCTGGCGCGCTCCCACCACAGCAGAAAGCCCTGCGGCTGGTACGACTCCACACTGGTGTTGCCATGGTGGTTGACGGCCACCACGAGGTGGCCATGCGCAGCGAGGGTCTGCGCCAACCAGCCAAGCTGCAACGCGCTGCCTCCAGTCCCGTGAGAGAGCAGCACCAGCGGCAGCTTCTGAGGGCCGTCCCGCAGCGGCGCCCCCACGGCCACATCGCGCACGAAGAACAGGGGTTCCGGTGTACCGAAAAGAAAGTCCTGCGGCTTCACCCCATCTTCGGTGGGATACCAGACAACGGAACTCAAAGGTCTTGGACCCGTGAGCGACCAGTTGGGCCGCGATGCATCAAGCCAGCGTCGTGCCTGCTGTCCCACCTTATGCATCAGGCCACCTGCACGAAGACGGTACCAGCCAAAGCAACGCGGGCAGCTGAGATTGCCAGCATGCCCTGCGGCAGCCGTTCACAGCGTCCGCGCATTGAAGGTGTCACACGCCTGCACGCTGCCCGTCTTCAGACCAGTGTGGAACCACCTCTGGCGCTGCTCGCTGGTGCCGTGGGTGAAGCTGTCGGGCACGACCATGCCCTGACTCTTCTTCTGCAGGGCGTCGTCGCCGATGGCCGCAGCCGCACGCAGCGCCTCGTCGATATCGCCGGGTTCGATGATCTGGTTCGTGTTGTGGTTGTGGTGGGCCCAGATGCCGGCAAAGCAATCGGCCTGCAGTTCCAGCCGAACGCTCAGGGCGTTGTATTCGCGCTGGCTCACCTGGCGGCGCATTTCGTCCATGCGGCCGGTGATGCCCAGCAGGTTCTGCACATGGTGACCGACCTCATGGGCGATCACGTAGGCCTGGGCGAAGTCGCCCGGCGCCCCCAGCTGGCTGCGCAAGGTGTCGTAGAAGCTCAGGTCGATGTAGACCTTCTCGTCCCCGGGACAGTAGAAGGGCCCCATGGCCGACTGGCCGGTGCCGCAGGCGGTGGGCACGGCCCCCCGGAACAGCACCAGGCGAGGCTTGCGGTACTGGGCACCGCCCTCGCGAAAGACGGTTTCCCAGGTGTCTTCGGTGCCGCCCAGCACGGCGGCCACGAACTGCCCCATTTCGTCCTGGGGTGCCGGGGCAGGCCCCGGGGCGGTCTGGGCTTGCGGTGCCAGCACGTCCTGCGCGCCCCCCAATACCCCGAGGATGGTCATGGGGTTGATGCCGAAAATCCAGCCGGCCACCAGGGCGATCACGATGGTGCCCAGGCCCAGACCTTTGCCACCCCCGCGACGACCACCACCGAACATGCCACCACCGGGCTGGTTGCGGCGGTCTTCCACCTGGTCTGACTGGCGGTTGCGTTCCCATTTCATGGTGTGCGGCTCCTCAGGGGCTGGTGCATGGACTGCCGGCCATTATGGAATGC